>NZ_JBFNXQ010000089.1:0-20694 GCF_041018925.1 Geodermatophilus maliterrae | reverse complement strand
GTGACCGCGCGGCGGCCGGCCGGGTCGAGCAACCCCGCCGTCGCGGGCGCGGCCTCGCGGGCCGGCGCGGCCTGCGGCAGGTCACGGGCCAGCGCGTCGCCGATCCGGGCGGCGAAGACCAGCCCCTCCAGCAGCGAGTTCGACGCCAGCCGGTTGGCCCCGTGCACGCCGGTGCAGGCCACCTCGCCGCAGGCGTAGAGCCCGGGCACCGTCGTCCGTCCGGCGAGGTCGGTGGCCAGGCCGCCGGAGGCGTAGTGCGCGGCGGGCGTGACCGGCACCAGGTCGGTGACCGGGTCGACGCCCTCCTGCCGGCAGCGGGCGACGATGGTCGGGAACCGCCCGGCCAGACCGGGGATCCCCCGGGCGTCGAGCCAGACGTGGCCGACGCCGTCGCGCAGCTGCACGCGGGTGATCGCCTTGGCGACGACGTCGCGCGGCGCGAGCTCGGCCAGCGGGTGGACGCCGGTCATGAACCGCTCCCCCGCGCCGTCGCGCAGCACCGCCCCCTCGCCGCGCAGCGCCTCGCTGACCAGCGGCTGCTGCCCGCGGGCGCCGGGGCCCAGGTACAGCGAGGTCGGGTGGAACTGGACGAACTCCAGGTCGGTGGCGACCGCCCCGGCGCGCAGGCCGAGGGCCACGCCGTCGCCGGTGGACACCGACGGGTTCGTGGTGGCGGCGTACACCTGCCCCATCCCGCCGGTGGCGAGCACGACCGCGCGGGCCCGCACCGCGCCGACGCCGTCCTCGGTGCCCTCGCCGAGCACGTGCAGGGTGACCCCGGCGGCCCGGCCGGTGGCGTCGGTGAGCAGGTCGAGCACCATCGCGTGCTCGACGAGGGTGACGCCGGGATCGGCACGGACGGCGTCCTGCAGCGCGCGCTGGACCTCCCAGCCGGTCGCGTCACCGCCGGCGTGCACGATCCGGTCGGCCGAGTGCCCGCCCTCGCGGGTGAGCAGCAGCCGCCCGGCGGCGTCGCGGTCGAAGGCCGCGCCCCACTCGATGAGCTGGCGCAGCCGGCCGGGGCCCTCGGTCACCAGCGCGGCGACCGCCTCCGGCTCGCACAGCCCGACCCCGGCCACCTCGGTGTCGCGGGCGTGCGCCTCCGGGGTGTCGGCCGGGTCGAGGACGGCGGCGATGCCGCCCTGCGCCCAGCGGGTCGAGCCGTCGTCGACCCGGACCTTGGTGACGACGGCGACCGACAGCCCCGCCGCCCGGGCGTGCAGGGCCACGCAGAGCCCGGCGACGCCGGAGCCGACGACGCAGACGTCGGCCGCCAGCTCCCAGCCCGGCGCCGGGGCGGCCAGGCGGGTGGGCAGACCGACGACGGGCGCCAGCGTCGTCACCGGACGGGGACGCCGAGGTCGCTGCGCCGCTGGTCCACCGCGCCGGGCACCGGGGCGGAGGGGTCCCCGCCGAGCTCGACGACGCGGTTGGCGCCGTCGACGTGCACGACCCTCGGGATGGAGGACTTCGCCTCGCTCTCGTCCATGACGCCGTAGCTGATCAGGATCACCAGGTCGCCGGGGTGCACCAGGTGCGCGGCCGCGCCGTTGATGCCGATGACCCCGCTGCCCCGCTCGCCGGGGATGACGTAGGTCTCCAGGCGGGCGCCGTTGGTGACGTCGACGATCGCCACCTGCTCGCCGGGCAGCAGGTCCGCGGCGTCGAGCAGGTCCTCGTCGATGGTCACCGAGCCCACGTAGTGCAGGTCGGCCTGAGTGACCGTCGCCCGGTGGATCTTGGACTTCAGCATCGTGCGCATCATCGCGGGTCTCCCACCTGGACCGAGGTGTTGTCGATGAGTCGGGTGCCGCCGGCGCGGGCGGCGAGCAGCAGCCGGGCCGGCCCGGTGGACGGCGCGGGACCGAGGTCGGGGTCGGTCAGCGCCAGGTAGTCCTGGCGCAGGTCGGGCGCCCCGGCGAGGACGGCCGAGGCCGCGGCCAGCACGGCGTCGGCACCGTGCCGGCCGGCGTCGGCACCGGCGCGCAGGGCACGGGACAGCGTGACGGCGGTGACCCGCTGCTCGGGCGTCAGGTAGCGGTTGCGGCTCGACAGCGCCAGGCCGTCGTCCTCGCGGACGGTCGGCACGCCGACGACCTCCAGCGGCAGCACGAGCTCGCGCACCATGGCGCGGATCAGCGTGAGTTGCTGGTAGTCCTTCTCGCCGAAGAACGCGAGGTCGGGCCGGGCCAGGCCGAACAGCTTGGCGACGACGGTCAGCACGCCGGCGAAGTGCCCGGGCCGGACGGCGCCCTCCAGGACGTCGCCCAGCGGCCCCGGGTGCACGGTCACGCCGGCCGCGCCGGGCGGGTAGACCTCTTCCACCGGCGGGTGGAAGACGACGTCGGCGCCCTCCTCGGCCAGCGCGGCGAGGTCGGCGTCCCACGTGCGGGGGTAGCGGTCGAGGTCCTCACCGGGCCCGAACTGGGTCGGGTTGACGAAGACCGAGACGACGACGCCGCCGGCGCGCCCGCGGGCGGCGCGGACCAGGGTGCGGTGCCCCTCGTGCAGCGCCCCCATGGTGGGCACGAGGGCCACCGGGCCGGGGAGGGCGGCGCGCAGCCGGGCGAGCTCGGCGGTGGTCTCGGCGACGGCCGGCCTCGTCACGGCCGGCTCCGTCACGGTGGGCCGGGTCACCGTGGTCACCGGGAGCCCGCCGGGTCAGCGGCCTCGTACAGCAGGTCGAGCAGCGGGGCACCCTCGTGCCGCTTGAGCCGGCCGGCGGCGACGGCCCGCTCGGTGGTGCGCTGGGCCATCGCGACGTAGGCGGCGACCGACGCCGGCGCGCGCTCGGTGAGCGTGTCCAGGTGGTCGCGCACGGTGCCGACGTCGCCCCGGCTGACGGGCCCGGTCAGGCCGCGGTCGCCGCGGCGCAGACCGTTGTCGAGCGCGGCGGTGAGCAGCGGCGCCAGCACGCGCGCCGGCGAGCCCACGCCGGCGGCGCGCAGCAGGTCGGCCGCCTCGGCGACGAGGGTGACCAGGTGGTTGGCGCCGGTGACCAGTGCCGCGTGGTAGAGCTGCCGGTCGGCCTCGGCGACGAAGAACGACTCGCCGCCCATCTCCAGCACCAGCGTCTCGGCGACCGGCCGGTGCTCGGGCCGGCTCGTGACACCGAACGGGGCTCCGGCGAGCCGGTCGGCGTCCTCGGGGGCGCCGGTGAAGGTCATCGCCGGGTGCAGCGCCAGCGGCAGGACGCCGACCCGCTCGGCGGGCTCCAGGACGGCCAGCCCGTGCGCACCGGAGGTGTGGAAGGCGAGCTGGCCGGCCCGCCAGTGCCCGGTGCCGGCGAGGCCCGCGACCAGGCCGGGGAGCGTGTCGTCGGGGACGGCGAGGACCACCAGGTCGGCCGCGGCCACGACCTCGTCGGCGGGCAGCAGGGGGACGCCGGGAAGCAGCCGGGCGGCGCGCTCGGCGGAGGCGGGTGACAGGCCCGCGGCGGCGACCACGTCGTGGCCGGCGGCGGTGAGGGCGGCGCCCAGGACGGCGCCGACACGGCCGGCGCCGATGACGCCGACGCGGAGGCGGGCGGGGGCGCTGGCGGCGGGCGGCAGCCCGGCAGCACGGGGGGTCCTGCGGGCAGCAGGCATCGGTGCACCTCTCGTTCCAGTCCCTGGCGGGTACCGGACTCGGGTCGGGCCGTCGTCGTCGGCGGCCTCGGTTCTGCGGTGGTGCGGGTCCTGCGGGGCGTGCCGGCACCGGCCCCGCTGCGACCAGGTGTGTCACGCGGGTGAGGTGCCGATCGCGAGTGTGTGAGCCCCCGGCGGCCGCTGCAACGCCGGAGCACTGTGTCGTGGGTCACTCCTGGGCCGGCTCCGCCCACGGGGTGCGCGGGACACCGTCCGGAGCCGGTCCTACGGTGTCGGCGGCGACCGGCACCGACGCCGGACGAGCGGACACCGAGGAGTCACGTGGGCACGGTCGAGGACACGTTCGAGGGACGCACCGCGCTGGTCACCGGTGGCAGCCGGGGCATCGGGCTGGCGATCGCCCGCAGCCTGGTCGACCGGGGCGCGCGGGTGGTGCTCACCGCCCGCAAGCCGGAGGCGCTCGAGGAGGCGGTCACCGCGCTCGGCGGCCCGGACGTCGCCGTGGGCGTGCCGGGCAACGCCGGGGACCCCGAGCACCGCGCCGGGGCCGTGCGCACCGCCATCGAGCGCTTCGGCAGCCTCGACCTGCTGGTGGGCAACGTGGGGATCAACCCGGTCTACGGCCCGATGATGGAGCTCGGTCTCGACTCCTTCCGCAAGATCCTCGACACCAACGTCGTCGGCACGCTCGGCCTGGTGCAGGAGGCCTGGCGGTCGTGGATGGCCGAGCACGGCGGCTCGGTGCTGGTGGTCGCCTCGGTCGCCGGGCTCAAGGCCTCCCCCGGCATCGCCGGCTACGGCGTGAGCAAGGCCGCGCTGGTCAACCTGGTCACCCAGCTGGCCGTGGAGCTCGGGCCGACGGTGACGGTCAACGCGGTGGCCCCGGCGGTGGTGAAGACCCGCTTCGCCGGCGCGCTCTACGAGGGCCGCGAGGAGGAGGCCGCGGCGCAGTACCCGGTGGGCCGGCTGGGCGAGCCCGAGGACGTCGGTGAGGCCGCGGCCTACCTGCTCGGCGCCGGCTGGGTCACCGGCCAGACGCTGGTGCTCGACGGCGGCGCGCTCTCCCGCGGCCCCGCCTGAGCCCCTCGGCCCCGGTGCATGGCCCCGCCGCGAGCGTGCGAGCGGTGGGGGGCACGGGGGTCCTTCAACGGCCGAGCACGCGGGCCAGGACGTCGTCGCCGTCGCCCTCGTCGCGGTAGCGGTGCCGGCGACCGCCCGGGGTGACGCCGCTCTCGGCGAGGATCTTCGCGAGCCGGGTCGCCCCGGCGTCGTCGGGCTCCGGCACGACCGGCGGGACCGGCGCGGACGAGGGCACGGGCCGGCTGCCCGCGGCGTGCCCGGCGGCAGCGGTGTGCACCGCCGGCCGCTCGATCGTCAGCTGCTCGGCGGGCACCGGCGCCGGGACCGGGGCACTCACCGGGTCGGTGCGGCGGCGGCGCAGCGCGGGGCCGTCGTCGGCCGGCACCGGGGGCAGCGGGCGGGGGGCCGGCTCGGGCTCGCGCACGACCGCCGGGGCAGCCACGGTCTCCACCACGGTCCCGGTCGACGACGCCTCGGGCCGGAGCACGGGCGGGGACGGCGGCGCGGCGACCACCTCGGGCCGCGCCGCGGTCTCGCGGGACTCCTCCGCGCGCCGGTCGTCGAGGGACAGCACCGGCCAGCCGGCGCCCAGGTCACGGGCGACGTCGGCGTGCCAGGCGGCGGTCGCGGGCTCGAGGGGCTCGCGGCCGGGCGTCGTCCGCACCGACTGGGTGCGCATGACCAGCCGCTCGACGTGCATCTCGCCGGAGCGCTGCTCGGTCAGCTCCGCCCGCAGTCGGCCGACGTCGGCCCGCAGGCCGGCGAGCTCGGCGAGCTCGCCGCGCAGGGCGCCGACGGCGGCCAGCTCCTCGCGCAGCGCGGTCAGCCCGGAGACGCCCTCGCGCAGGCCGGCCAGCTCGCTGCGCAGCGCCTCGAGCTCCCCGCGCATCGCCTCCTCCGCCTCGCGCCGGACCTGGTTCTCCAGTTCCAGCTCGTACTGCTGGCGGGCGGCGACCTCCCGCTCGAGCTCCCGGTCGTAGGCCCGGCGCAGCTCGGCCTCGACAGCCGCGGTGTCGGCCTGCGGGGTGTCCTCGGGGGTGTCCCCCGGGCGGCGTCCGGCGGCGACGGCGGCGGCCAGGCACGCCCAGGCGACGGCGACGACGGCGATCCGCAGCAGCTGTGGGTCGTCGGTCAGGAAGACGGCGGCGGTGGCGGCCAGGGCCAGCAGGCCGCCGACGGCCAGCCCGGCCGCCCGCAGCCGCGGGGAGCCGGCCGTCCCCTGCGCCCGACCGGCCGCTGTGTCGTCCGCTCCCCGCATGGGCTCAGGGTAACGGTGAGCGAGCCCCCGACTCCGGTACGCGAGTGTCTGCGCGCCGGAGCCGGGGAAGGAGGACCCTCGTGCGCCCCACCGCTCGCACGCTCGCGGCGAGGCCCTGCACGGGGGGTCGTCAGCCTCGGGCGAGGGCCGCGTCGGAGCTGAAGACCAGGCCCATCGAGACCTCGCCCTGCGTGATGGCGGCCTTGGTCGCCGGGCCGCCGGCGTCGAACTCGCGGAACTCGGCGAACTGCAGGCCGTAGGTCTCCTCCAGCCCCGGCTGGCAGAACGGCCGGGTCGGGCACTCGGCCGGGCCGCCCAGGATCAGTGAACCGTCCCCGCAGGCGTCGGCGAGCTCCGACAGCGTGGTCACGCCGAGCTGGTCGGCGAACTCCTGCGTCACCGCGAAGGCGTTCTGGTCGGCGGCCTCCGACGGCCGGCCGAAGGTCAGGCCGACCTGGTCGGCCAGCGGCTGCAGGGCGTCGCGCGTCGCCTGGGCGTCGCCGCTGGCGATCGGCGTCGGGTTGGGCCCGTTGACCTGGGCGTTGAGCGCCTCGGTGACCGTGGCGAGGTACTCGGGGAAGACCTGCAGGTCGGCGCCGGAGATGAGGGCCGGCAGGTAGAGGTCACGGTTGCCCACCTCGCGGACCGAGGCGTCGAAGCCGACCGCGTCGAGGACCCCGGCGTAGACGTTGGCCAGGATGGTCGACTCGGTGAAGTTGCCCGCCCCGACCACGATCGGACCGCTGCCCGGCTCGAGGCCCTCGGTGACGCCGCTCTCCTGCACCCAGGCGGCGGCGACGTCCTCGGCGCTCTGCCGCTCGAGGTCGACCGCGGCGTTCATGTCGATGAGCTGCTCGGTGGTGAGCGCGCCCGAGACGGCGTCGAGCGCCGGGACGAGCGCGGGGTTGGCCGCGGCGGTGGCCGCGGTCACCGCCGGCACGATGTTGTCGGCGTTCTGCAGCTGCTGGTCGTCCTCGAGCACCACGAGCTGCTCGCCGGCCACCGGGGCGCAGGCGTCGCCGGTGGCGGCCGTGCCGCTGGCGCCGGTGGAGCCGCCCGTGCCGGACGAGCCGGACTCCCCGCAGGCCGCGGTCAGCAGGACTGCCGCGAGCGCCAGGGGGGTGAGGACGCGGGGCATGCGCATGAGCGTGTCCGCCTTCTGTGTCCCGTGCGGCGTGCGGCCGCGACGCGTGTCTGGCGGGGGATCCCGCGCGGGCCATGCAACCGCCGCGCGCTCCGCCCCGGCAATCACCCCGCCAGAGTGTTGCGAGCTCGTTACCTGCTCCCGCCGGGCCACGCCGGGCAGGTCACAGCGGCACTCCGCTGGCCGTCGGTTCCGGGACCCCGACGCCCCCTCCAGGGGTCCGAGCGCGGAGGAACGGCAGCCGCCGCAGGCCGGGTGTGGCCGCCCACGACACGAGGGCGAGCACCAGCTCGGCGAGCAGCGCCAGCCCCGCCACCAGGATCGCGCCGGCGATCATGACGCCGTAGTCCTGCTGGCCGAAGCCGAGGTTGACGATCCGGCCCAGTCCCCCGCCGCCGACCAGCGCGGCCAGCCCCGCCGTCGCCACGACCTGCACCGCGGCCGTGCGGATCCCGGTCATCACCAGCGGGAGGGCCAGCGGCAGCTCGACGCGGGCGAGCACCTGGCCGCGGCTCATCCCCATGCCGCGGGCGGCCTCGCGGACCTCCGGGTCGACGCCGCGGAAGCCGACGTAGGTGTTGGTCAGGATCGGCGGGACGGCGAACACCGCCAGCGCGATCGCCGTCGCCCGGTTGCCGAAGCCGATCGGGCTGACCGCGAAGAGGGTGAGCAGCGCCAGGGTGGGCACCGCGCGGCTGACGTTGGACAGGACGACGACCAGCCCCGCGCCGCGCCGTGCCGTCCCGAGGGCGGTGCCGACCGGGAGCGCGACGACCATCGCGGCGAGCACGGCGACCGCCGAGATGCCCAGGTGCTCGAGGGTCAGGTCGACGATGCCGTTGGGACGGCTCCAGTTGAGCGGGTCGTTGAGGTAGAGCAGCGCCCGCGAGA
Source organism: Geodermatophilus maliterrae (assembly GCF_041018925.1). Lineage (NCBI taxonomy): Bacteria > Bacillati > Actinomycetota > Actinomycetes > Geodermatophilales > Geodermatophilaceae > Geodermatophilus > Geodermatophilus maliterrae. The sequence continues at coordinate 12,734 of NZ_JBFNXQ010000089.1, read as the reverse complement.
AGTCGTTCACGCGCCCGCCGCCCGCGTCCAGGGGGTGAGCAACCGCTCGACGCCGGCCAGCAGCAGGTCGGCGGCCAGCGCGAGCAGCACGCAGCCGACCGCGCCGGTGACGATCTCCGCCCGGTAGAAGTTGGCCGCGAACCCGCCGGTGATCAGCTGCCCCAGCCCGCCGTGGCCGACCAGGACGCCGACCGTGGTGAGCGCGACGGTGGAGACCGTGGCGATCCGCAGGCCGGCCATGAACGCCGGGAGGGCCAGCGGCAGGTCCACGCGCCAGAAGGTCTGCGCCCCCGACAGACCCATGCCGCGCGCGGCCTCGCGGACGTCGTCGGGCACGCCCTGCAGCCCGGCCAGGAAGTTGCGCACCAGGATGACCAGCGAGTACGCGATCAGGCCGACCAGCACCGTCGTCGAGGACAGCCCGGTGAAGGGCACCAGCAACGCGAACATCGCCAGCGACGGGATCGTGTAGACGATCGTCGACAGCGCCAGCACCGGCGCCGAGAGGAGCCGGCTGCGCCGGGCGGCCAGCGCCAGCGGGAGCGCGAGCGCGGCCCCGATGACGACGGCGGCCACGGTGAGCCGGACGTGCTCGCCGGCGTAGGCCAGGATGGTGTCCCAGTTGTCGCGCACGTACGACGGCCTGAACCAGGGGTTCGGGGCCTCGTCGACCGCCAGCACCCCCACCGCGGGGTCGCTCACCGCGTCCAGCAGCGGACGCGCACCCAGGGAGGTCACCCGGTGGACGCTACTGCCGAGGGCGGCGCGGAGGGCGCCGCGCAGGAGATCCGGCTCGAGGGGGTCAGCAAGACCTACGCCGACGGCACGGTCGGCGTCGAGCGGCTCGACCTGACCTTCGCCGCCGGGGAGCTGTCCGTCCTGGTCGGCCCCTCGGGCTGCGGCAAGACGACGACCATGAAGATGATCAACCGGGTCATCGAGCCGACGACGGGGCGGATCCTGCTCGGCGGCGAGGACGTCACCCGGGTCGACGCCGACCGGCTGCGCCGCCGCATCGGCTACGTCATCCAGAACGTGGGCCTGTTCCCCCACCAGACCGTGCGGGCCAACGTGGCCACCGTGCCGCGGCTGCTGGGCTGGGACCGGCGCCGGATCCGTGCCCGCGTCGACGACCTGCTGGCCACCGTCGGCCTCGACCCCGCCGTCCACGGTGACCGCTACCCCGCGCAGCTCTCCGGCGGCCAGCGGCAGCGGGCGGGGGTGGCGCGGGCGCTGGCCGCCGACCCCGCCGTCCTGCTCATGGACGAGCCGTTCTCCGCCGTCGACCCGGTGGTCCGCGAACGGCTGCAGGCGGAGTTCCTCCGGCTGCAGGAGACCGTCCGCAAGACCATCGTGTTCGTCACGCACGACATCGAGGAGGCCGTGCGCCTCGGCGACCGGATCGCGGTGATGAGCACCGGCGGGCGCGTCGAGCAGTTCGCGCCGCCCGCCGAGCTGCTGGGCCGGCCGGCCAACGCGTTCGTGGCCGACTTCGTGGGCGCCGACCGGGGGCTCAAGCGGCTGGCGGTCACCGCCATCGAGGTCGAGGACCTCGAGCGGCCGCCGGTCGTGCACGCCGCCGACGGGCTGGCCGACGCGCGAGCCTCGCTGCAGGCCGCCGGCGCCCGGTGGGCGGTCGTCCTCGACGACGACGGCCGGCTGCACGGCTGGCTGTCGGCGGAGCGGGCCGCCGGTGCGGGCACCGTGGGCCCGGCGGCGCACCGCATGGAGGCCTGGGTGCCGGTCGACGCCACGCTGAAGACGGCGTTCGCCACGATGCTGCAGCACGAGGCCGGCTGGGTCGCGGTGCTCGACGGCGACGTCTTCCTCGGGGTGCTCACGCCCGAGTCGCTGCACGCGGCGCTGCGCCGCTCGGTGGAGGGCACCGTGCCCGAGACCGCCGGCGCCGCGGTCCCCGTCTGGAGCCGCTCCTAGGCGCGGGCGCCGTCGCCGGGCCGGTCGTCGTCGCGCTGCGGCGGCACCCGGCAGACCGACTCCAGCCACAGCGCCGCGGCGGTCAGGCCCACCGCGAGCACCACGCCCAGCGCCGCGGTGACGGTGTCGCCGGAGGCGGCCTGCAGGCGCGACACCGCGGGCGCGACGTGCAGCAGCACCCCGGCCCAGACGCCGGTGAAGACCGCGCCGACGAAGGCGCTGGCCTGGGCCAGCACCGCCAGGCGGGCCACCACCATCGGCTCGACCCGGCGGACCAGCGGCGCCGCCGGCTCGGCGGGGCGTCCGTCGCGACTGCCGCGGCGCGCGTCGCGTTCGGCGGCCAGCCGGGCGCGCAGCGTGCGGGCGCCGAGGGCCTCGGCGACGGCGAGCACGCCCAGCGGCACCGGCAGCCACCAGCGCAGCGACGGCAGGTCGCCGTAGGTCGCGCGCACGACCAGCCAGGCGGCCAGCGCCAGCCCGGCGGCCACGACGACCAGGTCGCGCCGGTTGACCGGCTTCAACGGAGGTGCTCCCACCTGACGACCGCGGCGACGTCGTCGGCCGCCAGCGCCGCGACGAGGTCGGCCACCCGGCCGTGCCCGGGCAGGACCGCGGTGGGGTCCAGGGACAGCCACGGCACGAGGACGAACGCCCGCTCGTGCGCCCGGGGGTGCGGCAGGGTCAGCGCGGGGTCGTCGGAGAGCACCGGGACGCCGTCGTCGCCGGTGACCGTGACGACGTCGACGTCCAGCGTGCGGGCGCCCCAGCGCACCTCGCGGGTCCGGCCGGCGGCCTGCTCGAGCTCCTGCGCGCGGGCCAGCCAGCCCGCGGCGTCGCGCTCCCCACGGACGACGACGACCGCGTTGAGGTAGGGCGGCTGCTCGACCGGGCCCCACGGCGGCGTCTCGTACAGCGTCGAGCGGGCCACCAACCCGTCGGCCTTGAGCGCGTCGATCGCGGTGCGCAGCGCGCGGGCGCGGTCGCCGAGGTTGGCGCCCAGCGAGAGGACCGCGCGGCTCACGTCTGCTCCCGCCGGATGGTGACGGTGACGTCGTCGAAGGGGACGCCGAGCTCGGCGTGCGGCTTGTGCACGGTGATCTCCGCGGCCTGCACGAGCGGGTCGGCCAGGCAGACGTCGGCCAGCCGCTGGCAGAGCGTCTCGAGCAGGTCGACCGGCTCGCCGGTGAGGACGGCGTGCAGCCGCTGCGCCAGCTCGGCGTAGTTCACCGTCAGCGCGAGGTCGTCGGTGCCGGCAGCGGGCGCGGTGTCGACCTCGAGGACGGCGTCGACGGTGAACGTCTGCCCGTTCTCCCGCTCGAAGCCGTAGACGCCGTGGTGGGCGTGCGCGGTCAGCCCGCGGACGGCGATGCGGTCGGGGGTGCGGTCGGGGGTGCGGCGGTCAGTCACGCCGGGCCTCCTCACGCGCGCGCTGGACGGCCGCCACGGTGCGGACGGCGTCGGCCGAGGCGGCGGCGTCGTGCACCCGCACGCCCCAGGCGCCGGCCTCCGCGGCGAGGACGGTGGTGGCCAGGGTCGCGGCGTCCCGTCCCTCGGCCGGTCGCAGCGCGCCGTCGGCGTCGGCGAGCAGCCGGCCGAGGAAGGACTTGCGGGAGGCGCCGACCAGGACCGGCAGGCCGAGCGCGACCACCTGGGGCAGCGCGGCCAACAGCGCCCAGTTGTGCGCGGCCTGCTTGGCGAAGCCCAGACCCGGGTCGAGCACGAGCCGGCCGGCGTCGACCCCGGCCGACAGCGCCGCGTCGACCCGGGCGGAGAGCTCCCCGCACACCTCGGCGACGACGTCGCCGTAGCCGGCCCGCGCGTACATCTCCCGGCTGTGGCCGCGCCAGTGCATGAGCACCCACGGGACGCCGGCGTCGGCGACCAGCTCGGCCATCCCGGGGTCGGCCAGTCCGCCGCTGATGTCGTTGACCAGCACGGCCCCGGCGGCCAGCGCGGCCTCGGCGACCCCCGTGCGGGTGGTGTCCACGCTGACCCGCACGCCGGCGGCGGTCAGCTCGCGCACCACCGGCACGACACGGCGGCGCTCCTCGTCGGCGTCGATGCGGCCGGCGCCGGGGCGGGTGGACTCCCCGCCGACGTCGACGTAGTCGGCCCCGGCGGCGGCCATGGCCAGGCCGTGGGCGACCGCCACGTCGGGGTCGGCGAAGCAGCCGCCGTCGGAGAACGAGTCGGGCGTGACGTTGAGGACGCCCATGACCACGCACCGCCCCGGGTGCAGCAGCGCGGTGCCGGCCGCGGTCACCGGCCCAGCACGAGGCTCATCGCCTCGGCGCGGGTGGCCGCGTGGTCCCGGAAGACGCCGCGGACGGCGGAGGTGACCGTCGTCGACCCGGGCTTGCGGATGCCGCGCATCGCCATGCACAGGTGCTCGGCCTCGATGACCACGATGACGCCGCGCGGCTTGAGGACGTCGGAGAGGGCGTCGGCGATCTGCCGGGTCATCCGCTCCTGCACCTGCGGGCGACGGGCGAAGACGTCGACCAGCCGGGCGAGCTTCGACAGGCCGGTCACCCGCCCGTCCTCGCCCGGCACGTAGCCGACGTGCGCGACGCCGTGGAAGGGCACCAGGTGGTGCTCGCAGGTCGAGTACATCGGGATGTCCTTGACCAGGACGATCTCGTCGTGGTCCTCGTCGAAGACCGTCGCCAGGGTCTCGGCCGGGTCCTGCCAGAGCCCGGCGAAGGTCTCGGCGTAGGCGCGGGCCACCCGGGCCGGGGTGTCCTGCAGGCCGGGCCGGTCGGGGTCCTCCCCCACCGCGATCAGCAGCTCGCGGACGGCGGCGGCGGCCCGCGCGGTGTCGACCCTCGACAGGTCGACGCGGACCTCGTCCGCCGGTTCCTCGGCGAACTCGCTCACGCCGCCGCCTCGCCGGCGCTCGGCGGCAGCGTCCGCGGGGCTGCCCCGCTCACGGGTGAGCTCGCCAGCCCGCTCACCTCTGGACGGGTGCGCCGACGTCACCGACCGCGGTGCTGCCGCCCTTGACCAGGCTGCTGCCGTTGCCGTTCCCGTTGGCGCCGTGGCCGTTGGACTGCGCGGCGGCCTCGGCCGGGGTCAGCACCGGCGGCTGGTCCGACGGAGTCCGCTTGCCGAAGCCGTTGTACGGCGCCAGCGAGGGCCGCTTGGTGACCGGCGCGCAGATGCGGGCCATGTCCTCCTTGGAGAGGGTCTCCTTCTCGATCAGCTCGAGGACGAGCTGGTCGAGCACGGACCGGTACTCCACGAGGATCTCCCACGCCTCGTCGTGCGCGGCCTCGATGAGCGCACGGACCTCGCCGTCGATGTCGGCGGCGACGGCCTCGGAGTAGTCCGGCCGCGAGCCCATGTCCCGGCCGAGGAACGGCTCGGCGTCGGTGCTGCCGTACTTGACCGCACCGAGCTTGGCGCTCATGCCGTACTGGGTGACCATCGCGCGGGCCATCGAGGTGGCCTTCTCGATGTCGTTGCCGGCACCGGTGGTCGGCTCGTGGAAGACCAGCTCCTCGGCCGCCCGCCCGCCGAGGGCGTAGGCCAGCGTGTCGATCATCTCCGAGCGGGTCTGCGTGTACTTGTCCTCGGTCGGCAGCACGAGCGTGTGCCCCAGTGAGCGGCCGCGCGGCAGGATCGTCACCTTGTGCACCGGGTCCAGGTTGGGCAGCGCGTGCGCCACCAGGGCGTGCCCGCCCTCGTGGTAGGCGGTGACCTTCTTCTCCTTCTCGCTCATCGCCCGCGTCTTGCGCTCGGGGCCGGCGACCACGCGGTCGATCGCCTCCTCGAGGACGGCGTCGGTGATGACCGAGGAGTTCTGCCGGGCGGTGAGCAGCGCGCCCTCGTTGAGCACGTTGGCCAGGTCGGCGCCGGTGAAGCCGGGAGTGCGGCGGGCGACGGTCTCCAGGTCGACGTCGGGGGCGAGGGGCTTGCCCTTGGCGTGCACCTCGAGGATCCGCTTGCGGCCCTCCAGGTCGGGCCGGTCGACGGCGATCTGCCGGTCGAAGCGGCCCGGGCGCAGCAGCGCGGGGTCGAGGATGTCCGGCCGGTTGGTGGCGGCGATCATGATGACGCCGCCCTTGACGTCGAAGCCGTCCATCTCGACGAGCATCTGGTTGAGCGTCTGCTCGCGCTCGTCGTGGCCGCCGCCCATGCCGGCGCCGCGGTGCCGGCCGACGGCGTCGATCTCGTCGACGAAGATGATCGCCGGGGCGTTCTGCTTGGCCTGCTCGAACAGGTCGCGCACGCGGCTGGCGCCGACACCGACGAACATCTCGACGAAGTCCGAGCCGGAGATCGAGAAGAACGGCACGCCGGCCTCCCCGGCCACGGCGCGGGCGAGCAGGGTCTTGCCGGTCCCGGGCGGGCCGAACAGCAGCACGCCCTTGGGGATCTTGGCGCCGACGGCCTGGAACTTGACCGGGTTCTGCAGGAAGTCCTTGATCTCCTGCAGCTCCTCGATGGCCTCGTCCGCCCCGGCGACGTCGGAGAACGTCGTCTTCGGGGTGTCCTTGGTGACCTGCTTGGCCTTGGACTTGCCGAAGGCCATGACACCGCGGCCGCCACCCTGCATGGAGTTGAACAGCCAGAACAGCAGCAGCAGGAGGATCAGGAAGGGCAGGAAGCTGATCAGGACGCTGACGAAGACGCTGTCCTGGGTGACGTTGGTGGTGAAGTCGACGCCGTCGCCCTCACCACCGATGCCCGACACCAGGGAGAAGACGTCGTCCGAGGCACCGATCGGGTAGGACGCGCTGATCTGCTCGTTGCCGTCGACCGGGTCGGTCAGGTCGAGGTCGAGGGTCTGTTCCTTGTCGTTGATGGTGACCGACTCGACGTTGCCGTCCTCGATCTGCTCCAGCGCGACAGAGGTGTCGACCGGCTCGTAGCTCGAGCCGCCACCGAGGAAGGACGACATCCCGAGGGCCACCAGGACGACGAGCACGACCCAGAACCACACGGAGCGGAAGATCTTCTTGCGTTCCATACACCGATGCCGGGCAGCCGGAGGAGTCCGGCCTGGCCCGTCGACCCTCCTGATCGTCCGGGTGACGCGCCGCGCGCGCCGGGCGGGCACCCTCGCGCGGTCCAGCGTCGTTGCGCTCGACGGTACACCGGGACGGCTGTGCGTCCCCTGTCCGCGAGCTGGGCACACCCTGCCGGGTCCCCCGTCCGTGTCCCACCGGCACGGTGCCGAGGAGGCTCAGCGCGTCGATCGGCCTCGGTGCAGGTGCCCGCGCCGAGCGAGCGGGGCGTGGGGGGCCCCGAGGTCCTCCTGGGCTCCTGGCCGCGGTGCGGTCCGGTAGGACCGCAGTGTCACTGGTACACCTCGGGCTTCAGCGTCCCGATGTAGGGCAGGTCGCGGTAGCGCTCGGCGTAGTCGAGGCCGTAGCCGACGACGAACTCGTTGGGGATGTCGAAGCCGACGTAGCGGACCGGCACCTCGACCTTGATCGCGTCGGGCTTGCGCAGCAGCGCGCAGACCTCCAGCGACGCCGGCCGCCGGCCGCCGAGGTTCTTCAGCAGCCAGGACAGCGTCAGGCCGGAGTCGATGATGTCCTCGAGCACCAGCACGTGCCGGTCGGAGATGTCGCGGTCGAGGTCCTTGAGGATCCGGACGACGCCCGAGGAGCTGGTGGAGCTGCCGTAGGAGGAGACGGCCATGAACTCCATCTGGGTGGGCAGCTGCAGGGCCCGGGCGAAGTCGCTCATGAACAGCACCGCACCCTTGAGGACGCCGACCAGCAGGACCTCGCGGCCGGCGTAGTCGCGGGCGACCTCCGCGGCCAGCGCGGTGATCTTGTCCTGGATCTGCTGCTCCGACAGCAGCACGTGGTCGATGTCGGGGCCGTAGCCGTGGTCGGGGCCCAGCGCGCCCTGCGGGGCGGGAGTGGACGCGGTCTCGCTCACGGGTGCTGCTCCTCGGGATCGGGGACCGGACGGGGGTCGGCGGCCGGCCGGGCCCTCCCGCCGCGGCAACCGGCAGGCCGCAGCACCAGCCTGCCAGACGCCCGGAGCGCCTCCGCACCGCCCGGGAGGGCCACCGGTCCCTGGCCGCGCCAGCCGGTGAGCAGCGCGTCGACGGCACCGAGGTGGGCCGCCTGCAGGTCCGGGACGCCGGCGTCACGCAGCCACCCGCGCAGCACCCGCCGCCGCAGGGCGGCCGGCAGCGCGACGAGGCCGGCGACCGGCAGGGCGCCGTCGCCGGTCAGCCGCGCCAGGTGCCCGGCGGCCAGCCCGTCGAGGGCGTCGAGGTCCTCCCGCAGCAGCGCGGCGGTGCGGGCCAGGGCGGGGGCGACGCCGCCACCCAGCACGTCCTCCAGCAGGGGGAGCACCTCGGCGCGCAGCCGGGCGCGGCGGTGGGCCGGGTCGGTGTTCCACGGGTCGTCCCAGACCGGCAGGCCCAGCGCGGCGCACGCCTCGCGGGTGGCCGACCGGCGGACGCCGAGCAGGGGGCGCCAGAACGGCGGGCGCTCGGCCACCATGCCGGCCACCGAGCGCGGGCCCGACCCGCGGCCCAGGCCGAGCAGCACGGTCTCGGCCTGGTCGTCGAGGGTGTGCCCGAGGGCGACGCGGGCGCCGTGCCCGGCGGCCGCCCCGGCGAGGGCGGCGTACCGGGCGGTGCGGGCCGCGCCCTCGGGCCCGCCGTCGGCACGGACGGTCACGGGCAGAACGAGCACCGGGTCCAGGCCGAGGTCGCGCACCAGGTCCGCCGTCCGGCGGGCCCGCCCGGCCGAGCCGGGCTGCAGGCCGTGGTCGACGGTCACCGCACCAGCGGGCACGCCGGCACGCGGCGCCTCGAAGGCCACCGCGGCGGCCAGCGCCAGGGAGTCCGCTCCCCCGCTGACCGCCACGAGCACCGGCTGCGGCGAGCCGCGCAGGCCGGGGCGGACGGCGCTGCGGACGGCCGCGACCGCCGGCGGCGGCCCGCTCACCGGGGTCGGGGTGTCAGGCGGTGACGGCCGGGCGGCCGTGCACCCGCTCGACCCAGCGCGCGGGCTCGGTGAGCTCCTCGACCAGCGGCAGGTTCTCCGGTCCGGCCCACACCCGGTTGAAGCCCTCCATGCCGACCAGGTCGACGACGCCGCCGACGAAGAGGCGGCCGTCGGCGTACTGCTTCATCTTCTGCTCCAGGCCGAGCAGCCGGCGCAGCACGCGGTCGAGCGGGCCGCGGCCCTTGCGGCGCTGGGCGAAGCGCTTGCGCAGGGTGCGGACCGAGGGGACGACGTCGGGGCCCACGCCGTCCATGACGTACTCGGCGTGCCCCTCCACCAGGCTCATCACCGCGGTGACCCGGTCGAGGACGGCGCGCTGGGCGGGGTCGCGCACGAGTGCCATGAGGCCCTGCGAGCCGCTCTCGTCGTCGCCGCCGCGGACGGCGTCGGTGATGCCGCGCAGCAGGTCGGCCATGCGGTCGCGCAGCGCGTCGGGGCTGAGGTCGGTGGCCTCGACGAACTCGGAGATCTGCGCCTCGAGGTGGTCGCGCAGCCACGGGAAGGCGGTGAACTGCAGCTGGTGGGTGACCTCGTGCAGGCACACCCACAGCCGGAAGTCCGACGGGTCGACGCCCAGCCGGCGTTCGGCGTCGACGATGTTGGGCGCCACCAGCAGCAGCCGCCCGCCGGTGCCGAAGACCTCGTACTGGCCGAGCACGCGGGAGGACAGGAAGGCCAGCAGCCCCCCGGCCTGCACGCCGGTGGCGCGGGAGCCGATCGCGGTGGCCAGCGGCCCCGGCCGGGTCTCCTGCCGCTCGGTGAGGGCGTGCACCAGCGGGTCGAGCAGGGTCGCCATGCCGGTGGTGTTGGCGTCGATCCAGCCGGGCCGGTCGACGACGGCGACCTCGGGCACCGGGCCGCCCTCGACCGGGCGCAGGCCGGTGAGGCCCTCGACGTGGGCGACGGCGGTGGCCGACGCCTCGTGCAGCTCGCGGACGACGTCCGCGGCCTCCTCCCGGGTGGTCGCCGGCCCCGGCCCGGCCAGCCGGCGGGCCGTCCGACCGGCGAGTTCCCAGTCGACCAGTGCGCTGCTGCTCATCGCCTCACCGTACGCGCGGGAGGACCACCCTTCCCCCCGCAGGAGGGCCTAAGAGCAGCCGCAGGCGGCCAGCGCGGACGCGGCGGCGTCGAGCGCGGCCTCCTCCGGTCCCCCGCCGCCGGAGGTGCCGTTGGCGACCAGTGCGTAGGCGAGCAGCCGGCCGTCGGCGGTCACGACGGTGCCGGCGAGGGCGTGCACGCCGAGGAGGGTGCCGGTCTTGCCGCGGACCGCACCGGGCGCCGTCGCGGGGTCGTCGTCGCCCCGGTCGAACAGCGTGCCGTCGTAGCCGGCCACCGCCAGGCCGGACAGGACGGCCGAGGTCCCGGCGAGCGACCCGTCGGCGGCCCCGGTGACGAGGTCGGTGAGGACGTCGGGGGTCACCAGGTCCAGCCGGGACAGGCCGCTGCCGTCGTACAGCTCGACGTCGGACACGTCGACCCCGGCCTCCTCCAGGGCGTCGGTGACCGCCTGCGCGGAGCCCTCGAAGGTCGCCGGCAGGCCGCGGGCCAGCGCGACGTGGCGGGCCAGCGACTCGGCCAGCAGGTTGTCCGACTGCGACAGCGCCTGCTCGACCAGCCGGGTGACCGGGGCGGACCGGACACTGCCGAGCGTCGCCGCGCCCTCGGCGGCCTCGCCGAGCTGCACCGTCGCGCGGGGCACGCCGAGGGCGGCGGCCAGCGCCGCGCCGGCGTCGGTGCCCGGCTGCCCGCTGCGCTGGTTCTCCCCGGGAGTGAGGCGGGCGCCGTCGACGGCGGTGGCCGTGACCGGGGAGGCGTAGCTCGACGGCGCGTCCTCGGGCCCCCAGCCCTCCGCCGTGAGCGGGCCCTCGAACAGCGAGTTGTCGACGACGACCCGCGCGACCGTCGTCCCCGGCGGGAGCGCGGCCCGCACCTGGTCGGCCAGGTCGGCGACGGTCGCGGCGCCCGGGTAGGTCAGGGAGGGCGCGGTCGTCGACAGGGTGGGGTCGCCGCCGCCGACCAGCACGACCTCGTCCGGGGTGGCGCCGGCGACGACCCTCGTCCCGAGCGTGTCCGCGGGGTCGAGGGTGGTGAGCGCCGCGACGGCGGTGAGCAGCTTGGCCGTCGAGGCCGGCGTCACCGGGTCGCCGGCCTCCTGGTCGAACAGCGTCTGCCCGCCGGCGACGTCGACCACCTCCGCCGACACGCCGCCGAGCAGCGCCGGGGCGCCCAGCAGCGGGGCCAGCCGGGTGGCGAGCACGTCGGGGTCGGGCGCCGGCGCCTCGGTGGACAGGGCGGCGAGCACCGGGTCCGGCTCGCCGACCGCGGGCAGCGCGGCGGTGGCCTGGGCGGCGGGCTCGCCGGCGGCGTCGTCCCCGGACCAGACCACCACCCCGGTGACGACCAGCGCGGCCACCAGCACGGCCGCCAGGACGGTCAGCAGGAGCCGCCGGCGCAGCCGCCCGTAGCTCGGCGTGACGGTCGTCGACCCGTTCGACGCGATGGTGCCCTCCCCCGGAAGAGGCCCCCGGTCCGGACCTGCGCCGGTGGGCCTGATACCGGTGGGCCACACTACGTGCCGTGCAGTTCGACGTGACGGTAGAGATCCCCAAGGGCCAGCGGAACAAGTACGAGCTGGACCACGCCACCGGGCGCATCCGGCTCGACCGGATGCTGTTCACCTCCACCCGCTACCCGGCCGACTACGGGTACATCGAGAACACCCTGGGCCAGGACGGCGACCCGCTCGACGCCCTGGTGCTGCTGGAGGAGCCGACGTTCCCCGGGTGCCTGATCACCTGCCGGGCCATCGGCATGTTCCGGATGACCGACGAGGCGGGTGGGGACGACAAGGTCCTCACCGTCCCGGCCACCGACCCCCGCATGGCCCACCTCCAGAACATCACCGACGTCTCGGAGTTCGACCGGCTGGAGATCCAGCACTTCTTCGAGACCTACAAGGACCTCGAGCCGGGCAAGTCGGTCGAGGGCGCCAACTGGGTCGGCCGGGCCGAGGCCCAGGCCGAGATCGAGGCCTCGATCAAGCGCGCCCAGGAGGCCGGCGGCCACTGACGGCTGCTCCTCTCCCCTCGTCCCCGGCCCCTCGGGCCCCCGACCGCACGACGGACGACCGACGGCGGTGCACCCCTCCCCGGGTGCACCGCCGTCGTCGTGCTCGGGCCCGCGTGTCCTGCAGGCCGACGCTGCGGAACCCGGCTCGCCGCGGTGGCCCTCGAGCCACCGGCGGCGGTGGGTGCGGGCGGCGTCGAGGGCGGGCGCGGAGGTGTCCACGCCGACCCCGGTCAGCCGTCGATGACGTCGTCCCCCGGCGGGCCGGCGCGCAGCTCGGCGGCCAGTGCGGTGAAGACGGCGCAGGTGGCCGGCACCTCCTCGGAGAGGACGGCCGCCACGGAGGCGGGGTCGGGCAGGCGGCCCTCCTGTGCGGCCTCGTCCCACTCCGCGCAGGCGCGGGCCAGCGGCTCGGCGCCGAGGGTGGCGGCGGCACCGCGCAGACGGTGCGCGGCCTGCTGGAGGAGGGCGGCGTCGCCCGCGGCCGCAGCGCCCTCGACGGCGGCCACCGCGGCGGGGGCCTGCTCCACGAAGAGGTCGAGCAGCGTGGCGATCAGCTCGCGCTCCTCGTCGCTGTCGACGGCGCCGAGGTCGGCGACCCGCTGGCGCACCACGCCCTCGAGGGCGGTCTCCGGCGCGCCGAGGACCTGGTCGATCGCCGCGGTCAGCTCGGCGACGGTGCAGGGCTTGCCCAGGTAGACGGCGCCCAGGGCGCGGCCGGCGGCGACGTCGCCTGGCAGCGCGCGAGCACTG
>NZ_JBFNXQ010000088.1:0-20781 GCF_041018925.1 Geodermatophilus maliterrae | reverse complement strand
GCTGGCCGCCGCCGTGCCGCAGCTGCGGTCGGTGGGAGAGGGGACCGGGGACGTCGCCGGCGCCGACCGCACCGCCGTCCTCGTGGCCCAGCTGGAGCGGGGCACCATCGGCAACGCCGCGTCGCTCGAGCGGCTGCTGCGCGAGGACGTCCTGGGCCCCGAGCACCCCGCCCTGGGCCGCCTGGCCGACGACGTGGGCGAGCAGGCCGCCGACGTGCTCGCCGACGCCGCCGTGGGCGCCTGGGCCGCCGAGGTGCTGCCGCCCCTGGTCCGCCGGGAGCTGGAGCAGCCCTTCGCCGGCGTCGTCCCGGACGCGGGGACCCGCGGCGCCGACGCCGACCTCGGTCCGGCCAGCCCGGAGCTGCGCTCCCTGCTGACCGTGGTGGCCGCGCTCGACACCCGCGGCCGCGACCGCTGGCGGGCCGCCGTCGACGAGGGCCGGGCCGAGCAGCGCCCCTGGGCCGCGGCCATGCACGAGGCCTCGTGGGCGGCGCACGTCTCCGGCCGCACCCGCACGCTGGCCACCGCCCAGCTGCTCGCCGTCCGCGCGTTCGCCGACGCCGGCTTCACCGCCCACGACGGCGCCGCCGGCTCGTGGAACGCCCTGGCCGGCGTCGTCCAGGCCATGGCGATGGGCGACCTGCTCGACGGCAGCGCCCTCGGCGTCCTCCGCGCCCCGTGGACGCGCCTCACCGCTCCCCGCTGACCCGGGCGCGGCGCCCCCTGCCCTCCTCGCGCCCGGGCGGTCGATCATCGAGTCGTTGCCGCCGACACGCGCCGACACGCCGCCACGAGCGGCCACGAGGCGATGGTCGACGCGCCGTGGCACGCGTCCGATGACCACCGCGTCCCCGTGATGCCGCACCGCGTGGTCGACATGTGCCGCGTGGGGCGGGGGTCACCAGCCGTTCCGTAACGGTTCCCCCGCAGGGCTCAAGCCCGGCCCTCCCCCGGCCGACTACCTCCCTGACGCCGATGCGCCCCGGGTGACCGGTCCGCGGCGTGCGAGACCGGATTGCGCTCAACACGAAGTCGCCCGGTGCCGAGACCCGAGGGACAGCCCCGCACACGGGACTGCACCCCGGCAGCAGCAGGAGGACGCGTGGACCCGATCCGGGTGATGGTGGTCGACGACTCGGTCGTCGTCCGGAAGATCGTGACCGACGTGCTGTCCGCCGACCCGGGCATCGAGGTCGTGGGGACGGCGGTCAACGGCAAGCTCGCCCTGGCCAAGATCGACGCGCTGCGGCCCGACCTGGTCACGATGGACATCGAGATGCCGGAGATGAACGGCATCGAGGCGGTCCGCGCCATCCGCGCCGGCCGCAACCGGGTGCCGATCGTCATGTTCAGCACGCTGACCGAGCGCGGCGCCTCGGCCACCCTGGACGCGCTCTCGGCCGGCGCCAACGACTACGTCACCAAGCCGGCCAACGTCGGCAGCGTCGCGCAGTCGATGGAGAGCGTGCGCGAGCAGCTCATCCCGAAGATCAAGGCCCTCACCGGCCGCCCGGTCACCGGGCTGCCCCGGCCCGCCGCGGCCCCGGTCGCCGTCCGGCCGCCGGCACCCCGGACCACCCCGCACAAGGCGCCCGCCGTCCTGGTGATCGGCTCCTCGACCGGTGGCCCCGAGGCCCTGGCCAAGGTGCTGCCGACGCTCCCGGCGAGCCTCCCGGTGCCGGTGCTGCTGGTGCAGCACATGCCCCCGGTCTTCACCCGCCAGTTCGCCCAGCGGCTCGACCGGCTGTGCGCGCTGCGCGTGGTCGAGGCCGCCGACGGCTCGCCGCTGCTCCCGGGCACCGTGCACCTGGCCCCCGGCGACCACCACCTCACCGTCCGCGGCACCGGCCGGGGCGCGACGACGATGCTGTCGCAGGGCCCGCCGGAGAACTTCTGCCGCCCCGCTGTCGACCCGCTGTTCCGCTCCGCGGTGACCGCCTACGACGGCGGCGTCCTGGCCGTCGTCCTCACCGGCATGGGCTCCGACGGCCGCGTCGGCGCCGGTGCCGTGCGCGACGCCGGCGGCACCGTCGTCGTCCAGGACCAGGCGACGTCGGTCGTCTGGGGCATGCCCGGCGCCGTCGCCTCCGCCGGCCTCGCCGACGAGGTCCTGCCGCTGGACCGCGTGGCCGAGGCGATCACCCGGCACCTCGCCCGGGCACTTCCCGGCGTCACCCCCAAGCCCACCGCACCGATCCTCGCGAGGGGAGCAGCCCGATGACCCTCACCACCACCCGCTTCGACTGGGTGCGCCAGCTGGTCCACCGCGAGAGCGCGATCGTGCTCGCGCCCGGCAAGGAGTACCTGGTGGAGGCCCGGCTCCTGCCGGTCGCCCGCACGATGGGCCTGACCGACGTCGACCAGCTGGTCGACACGGTCCGCGGCCGGCCCCACCCGGACGACACCCGCCGGATCGTCGAGGCGCTGACGACGAACGAGACGTCGTGGTTCCGCGACGGCGACCCGTTCACCGCGCTGACCTCCACGGTCCTGCCCTCGCTGACCGCCGCGCGCGGGCCGGCCGAGCGGCTGCAGATCTGGTCGGCGGCCTGCTCCAGCGGCCAGGAGGCCTACACGATCGCCATGCTGCTGGAGGACGCGCTGCCCAACGCCGCCTCGCGGGTGTCGATCACCGCCACCGACATCTCCCGCGAGATGGTCGAGCGCACCCGGGCCGGCCGGTTCAGCCAGCTCGAGGTCAACCGCGGCCTGCCCGCGCCGATGCTGGTCCGCCACTTCACGCGGGCCGGCAGCGAGTGGGAGGTCTCGCCCGCGCTGCGCCGCATGGTCAGCGCCCGGGAGTGCAACCTGGCCGCCCCGCTGCCGCGGATGGGCCCCTTCGACGTCGTGTACCTGCGCAACGTCCTCATCTACTTCGACCTGCCGACCAAGCAGGCGATCCTCCGCCGGGTGCGCGAGCTCATGCGCCCCGACGGGTGGCTGTTCCTCGGTGCCGCCGAGACCACTCTCGGCGTCGACGACTCCTGGAGCCGCGTCGTCGTGGGACGCAGCTCCGCCTACCGCCCGCTGAAGGGGGCATGACCGTGCGTGCTCTGGTGATCGACGACTCCCGCGCCATGCGGCGCATCGTGACCGGCATCCTCGGGGACCTCGGCTACGAGACCCGGCAGGCCGGCCACGGCCAGGAGGCGCTCGACGTCCTCCACGAGGGCTGGGCCCCCGACCTGTGCACCATCGACTGGAACATGCCGGTGATGGACGGCCTGCAGTTCGTCCACGCCGTCCGTGCCAACCCCGACTGGCGGACGGTGTCGCTGGTGATGGTCACCTCCGAGAGCGAGCACGGCCAGATCGTGCGCGCCCTGGCCGCCGGCGCCCACGAGTACGTCATCAAGCCGTTCACCGCCGACGCGCTGCGCGACAAGCTCGCCCTGCTCGGCCTGCTGCCGGAGGAGGTCGCGCTGTGACCCACGTGACCGGCACCGGGCCGCGCCGCCGCGCGTCCGACCGCTCCCCGTCGATCACCACGCTGATCGACACGGCAACGGTGCAGGAGATCACCGAGCAGGCGTGGCTCGCGCTGGTCGGCGAGGACGAGGTGCTCGTCCCGCTGCCCGCCCCGGTGCCCGCCGACGCGCTCAGCGCGTGGGTCGAGATCCTCGGCCCCTGGAACGGCTCCGTCGTCCTCACCTGCGGCCGGGACACCGCGCACGAGCTGACCCGCGCCCTGCTCGGGGAGCACGCCCCCGAGGTGCTCGAGGACGAGGACGTCGACGACGCCCTGGGCGAGCTCGCCAACGTCGTCGGCGGCAACGTCAAGGCCGTCCTCCCCGGCCCGTCGGTCCTCGGCCTGCCCGAGGTCGGCGTGACCCCACCCCCCGGCCACGAGGCCGACACCTGCCGCGTCGACGTCCTGTGGCGCGGCTCCCCCCTCACCGTCCGCGTGCAGTCCGTGCCCGCCGAGCGAGAGAACGAGGTGCCCCTGTGAAGATCCTGGTCGCCGACGACAGCCGCGTCATGCGGCAGATCGTCATCCGCACCCTGCGGCAGGCCGGTTACGACGACCACGACATCGTCGAGGCCGAGGACGGCCGCGACGCCTACGACAAGGTCCGGTCGGAGGCCCCCGACCTGGTCCTGTCCGACTGGAACATGCCGAACATGACCGGCCTGGAGTGCCTGCAGGCGCTGCGCTCCGCGGGGTCGGCCGTGCCGTTCGGCTTCGTCACCTCGGAGGGTTCGGCGGACATGCGGGAGAAGGCCGCCGACGCCGGCGCGCTGTTCCTCATCGCCAAGCCGTTCACCGAGGAGACCTTCCGCGAGAACCTCGACGGGGTGATCGCGTGAGCGCGCCGCTGACCGTCGTCCTGCCGGACGCCAAGGCCGTCAAGGACATGCTCTCCGGCCTGGTCGGCAAGCCGGTCGGGGTCACGCCCGGCGCCCCGGTGACGCCGACGCCGACCGAGCCGGTCTCGGTCGCCGTCTACGTCAGCCCCACAATGGCCGTCAACGCCCTGTGTGTCATGGACCTGCCCCTATCGGCGTGGACCGGCGGCGCGCTGGCCCTGCTGCCGCCCGGCGGCGTCCAGGACGCCGTGGAGGAGGACGGTGAGCTCACCGCGATGCTCACCGAGGCCCTGCACGAGGTGGTCAACGTCCTGTCGGCGCTGTTCAACGTGCCGGGTGCCCCGCACTCGAAGCTGCACGCGCTGTACGCGCCCGGCGACGACCTGCCCGGCGACATCGCGGGCATGCTGGCCGCCTTCAACCGGCTCGACCTCGCCGTCGACGTGCCCGGCTACGGCAAGGGACGGCTCTCGCTGGTCATCCCCTCCTGAAGGGGGAAGGACCCTCCTGCCCCCACCACTCGCGAGCTCGCGGCGGGACCCTGCAGGAGGGCCGTTCCAGCACGTCACCAGAGTCCACCCGGGGCGGCAGGGACGACCGTCCCCGCCGCCCCGGGCGCACTCGTCTCCGGGGCCGCCCCGCTCAGGCCGGGGTGGTCGCCGCTTCCTCGATCACCGTGGGCAGGCAGGCCCAGACGTGCTTGCACCCGTCGTCGACGTACCAGCCGTGCGCCACCGACAGCCGCGCCACCAGGTAGAGCCCCAGCCCGCCCTTGGACGGGTCCCGGCCCACGGCGGGGGCGGGCATCGTGTCGGGGTCGCGGTCGCAGACGTCGAGCAGCCAGCCGCCGGTGCCGGCGACGACCGTGGCCACGACCGGCGAGAGCCCGTGCCGCAGCGCGTTGGACGCCAGCTCGTCGAAGGCCAGGACCAGCCGGTCGGCCGCCGGGTCCTCGAGGTCGCGCGGGAAGCCGATCGAGCCGAGGTGCTCCCGCAGGCCGGCGCGTGCGGCGGGCAGCTCGGCGACCTCGCCGAGGTCCCAGCGCCACAGCTCACCGCGCCCGTCGGGCAACGGCCGCAGCGGCCACGTCAGTCGGCCCATGTCCTCTCTCCGTCGTCGTCCCCTGCTGGAACGTCCCCGGGGTGCCCAGCCGGTCCGTCCCCCAACCGTGCGTGCACGCCCGTAGCGGATCGGGAGTGGGCCGGAAACCCGCCGGGCGTGTCGCGCACGGTCGGCGGAACGGCCGCGCTGCGTCGGCACGCGCGTCCTGAGCGGTCCGGCCTCGCAGGCGGCCTCAGCGGGCCGCGGCGGCCCGCACCTCCGCGGCGATCGCGGCGACGCCCTGGTCGGCCCACAGGACGGAGTAGTGGTTGGCGTCGGGGACCTCGCGGGCGGTGATGCCGGCCGACTCGAGCCCCAGGCCGGCCAGGCGGACCTCGTCGTAGAGCCCGGGGACCTGGTCGAGCAGGCCCCGGCGTGCCCACAGCAGGGTCGCGGGCACGGGGAGTGCGGTGGTGGCCTCCAGCACCCGCTCGTTGAGCAGGACGTCGCCGCCGTCGACCCGCACCGCCTCCGCGACGCAGGCGCTGCGCAGCGGCTCGGCACCGGGCACGAGGTCGCGGGCGAGGTAGGCGGCCACCGAGGGGACGTCCACCCACGGTCCGACGGCGGGGTGCCGCGACCAGAACGCCCGGACGGCGGCCAGGTCGGGGAAGGTCATCGACAGCCGGTCGAGCGCGGGCCCGAGGACGGCGGAGAGCATGGCGTCGACGTCGGCACCGGGTGGCTGGGGGAGGGCCAGGCCGCCGTCGACGAGCACCAGCCCGTGCACCCGGTCGCGCGCCGGGCCGGCCGCCGCCATGGCCGCGACGAAGGCGCCCATCGAGTGGCCGACGAGCACGGTGGCGTCGGCGCCGCTGTCCCCGTCGGCACCGAAGCGGTCGAGCAGGGCGGCGACGTCGGCCGCGTGCCGCTCGATCCCGTACGGACCGGGCAGCTCCGCCGAGCCGGCGCGCCCGCGCAGGTCGGGGGCGACCACCTCGAACCCGCCGGCCAGCGCCACGGCGACGCGCGCCCAGGCCATGGCGTTGGCGGTGATGCCGTGCACCAGGACGGCGATCGGCGCACCGGGCGCGTCGGCCGCCCAGTGCAGGGCCGACAGCTCGCCGCCGTCGACCGGGACGCTGATCTGGACGGGGTCGCGCACCTCGGTCACGGCTCCACCCTGCCGCCGCGGGGCGCCGCGCGCAGGTCAGGGCGCCGGGACGCTGGACGGTGCAGCGGTCCCCGCGAGGATCAGGTGACCTGATCCCAGCGCGTCCTACCCGACGTCCCACGGTCAGGGGGACGCCGCACGATCAGGTGGCCTGATCGTCGCCGTGCCGGGCCTCAGTCGGGGTGGCGCAGGAGGTAGCGGCCGAAGTGGGGGACGGTGAACGCGATCTGCCCGCGCTCGGCGGAGTAGACCAGGCCCTTCTTGATCAGCGAGTCGCGCGCGGGCGACAGCGACGCCGGCTTGCGGCCGAGGGTGGCGGCGACCTCCGCCGTCGCCACCGGGGCACCGGCCGGCCCGCCCAGCTCGGCCATCGCGTGCATGTACTCGCGCTCGGCGGGCGTGGCGCGGTCGTAGCGCGAGCCGAAGAACCCGACGGCGAGCTCGGCCTCGGCCACCGGGGCGGCCATCGCGACGTCGGCGGCGGTGATGGGGGAGGCGGCCGCGACGTCCCAGGTGACCTTGCCGTAGGCCTGCACGAAGTAGGGGTAGCCGTCGGCGGCGCCGTAGAGCGCGTCCAGCGCCGCCGGCTCGAACTCGACGTCCTCGCGGGCCGCCGGCGCCAGCAGCGCGCGGTCGGCGGCGGCGCGGTCGAGCCGGTCGATGCGCAGGTAGCGGAACAGCCGCTCGGAGTAGCTCTTGGACGCCGACAGCACCGCCGGCAGGTGCGGCAGCCCGGCGCCGACGACGATCAGCGGCGCGCCCTGCTGCGACAGCTCGTGGCACGCGGCGCAGATCGCCGAGACGTCGGCGGCCTGCACGTCCTGCATCTCGTCGATGAACAGCGCGATGCCCCTTCCCACGTCGGCGGCCAGGCCGGCGGCGTCGGTGAGCAGCTCGACCAGGTCGATCTCCATGTCGCCGGAGTCGGCCCGCCCGCTCGCCGCCGCGACGTCGATGCCCGGCTGCCAGCGGTCGCGGAGCTTCGCGGCCGTGCCGTCCCCGCCCACCCCGCGCTGGGCGAAGGCCTTGAGCGTGCCGAGGACGGCGTCCATCGACTCCCGGTCGGGGTGGCGCAGCTCGCGCAGGGCCATGTGCAGCGCGGAGGACACCGGCCGGCGCAGCGACTGCTCGGGCCGCGCCTCGATCTTGCCGGTGCCCCAGCCGCGGCCGATCGCCGCCGAGCGCAGCTGGTTGAGCAGCACCGTCTTGCCCACGCCGCGCAACCCGGTGAGCACCAGAGAGCGCTCGGGCCGGCCGCGGGCGATCCGCTCGAGGACGACGTCGAAGGCCGACAGCTCGTCGTCGCGGCCGGCCAGCTCCGGGGGGCGCTGGCCGGCGCCCGGGGCGTAGGGGTTCCGCACGGGGTCCACGTCGAGCACCGTATGTGCGCCTCTAGCCCCGTCCGTAGAGCCGCCTAGACAGCCTCACCGTGTCGAGGTGCCGGTGGCGCGTCGCCACGGTCGGTGCGCGCAGCGGCGTCCCCCGTCGCCGGGAGCGCGCAGGCCGCCGTCCCCCCGGGCAGACGCATGCGGTTCGTCGCGACCACCCGGTAGACCACGTCGGCCAGCGGGCCGATCGGCCACAGCTGCAGCAGCCGGCCCAGCAGTGCCCACCCGGACCCGGCGGCGCGCAGGGCGGCGGCGACGGCAGGCGCCCCGCCGAGGACGTCGCCGGTGCGCGGCACCCACAGCACCTCCCGCCGGGCGCGGGCCGCGGTGGTGCCCACGGCGGCGAGGTCCGTGCCCTGCCAGGGGACGACGGCGCACCCGGCGGGCAGCACGCGCCGGGCGACGGCCGCCGAGCGGGTGCAGAACCCGCAGTCGCCGTCGAAGACCAGGGCCGGTCGCTGCACGGCTCTCCCTCCCGCTCGTGGACGTCCTGCGGGCACCGTAGAACGGGAGGGGACGTGCCGCGGGCCGTTGACGCCCGCCGCGCGCCGCGCCAGCGTGCCGCCATGGACGACGTCGTCACCGAAGAGCTGCTGGCACTCGAACGCCGCGGGTGGGACGCCCTGTGCGACGCCACCGGGGCCGACTTCTACGGCGAGGTCATGACCGACGACGGCCTGATGGTCCTCGCCGACGGGTCGGTGATGGACCGCGCGGCCGTCGTCACCGCGCTGGGCGCCTCGCCGCCGTGGCACCACGTGGCTATGGACGACGTCCGCCTGGTGCGAGCGGGGGCGGACGCGGCGGTCCTCGTCTACACCGGGAGGGCGTGGCGCACCGAGGAGGAGCCCGCGTTGACCGCCGCGATGAGCAGCCTCTACGTGCGCGACGGCGGGCGCTGGCGGCTCGCCCTGTACACGCAGACGCCGGCTCGAGCGCCGTCTGCGGGTGTCTAGCGTCGATTCCAGAGAGCCCTAGAGACCCCGACACCCAGGAGGCTCCCAGGCGGGGCCACTAGCGTAGGGGCGTGATCAGGTTCGCGCTCAAGGTCGTCATCATGGCGTTGGCCTTCTACGGTCTGACCCGGCTGCTGACGGGCATCGACGTCGTGGGCAACGAGGACGCGCCGCTCGGCATCACCGGCACCTTCCTGTGGGTCGCCCTGCTGTTCGCCCTGGTCAACGCGGTGGTCGGCCCGATCCTGCGGTTCCTGTCGTTCCCGGCCATCCTGCTGACGCTGGGTCTGTTCCTGGTGATCGTGAACGCGGCGCTGCTGGGGCTGACCGCCGCGATCTCCGACCGGCTCTCCGTCGACGGCTTCGGCACGGCGGTCGTCGGCGGGCTGGTGCTCGCGGTGGTCGGCTGGGTGGCCGACACCGCCCTCGACCGCCGCTGACGCAGGGGGCGGGCCCGTGCGGGCGGCGCGCCGGGTGGGGCCGCGCCGCGGTGACGGGCACCCTCCCGCGCACTAGCGTGCCGGGCATGGCCAGCACGTCCGGCGTGGACACCGCCGTCCCAGGACGACCCGACGACCCCGGCCCGGCAGCACCGCCCGAGCCCGCCGCCCCACCCGAGCTCGCCGCCCCACCCGAGCTCGTCGCGCTCGAGGCGGCCAACGACGAGAAGCGCACCCTGCTGGCGCGGGCGGCCGAGGCCGCGGCCGGCACCCTGGACGATGAGCCCGGGCTGCCCGCCGGGTGCGGCGCGGCCGACATGCCGGCGCTGCTGCAGCGCTACTACTGGAGCGAGCCGGCCGCCGAGGTCCTCGGCCACGTGCCGGCCGACCTCGCCGCCCTGGCGCTGCGCCACCTGCGGGTCGCCGGCGTGCGCCCGCAGGGCTCGGCCACCGTCGTCGTCGAGCGGGTCACCGACGGCCGGGGGCTGCTGCTGGTCGTCACCGACGACATGCCCTTCCTCGTCGACTCGGTCACCGCCGAGGTGGTCCGCCAGGGCGCCGGCCTGCAGCACGTCGTCCACCCGGTGGTCGTGGTCCGCCGCGACGTCACCGGCGCGCTGCGCGCCTTCTGCGACAGCGGCGGCGCCGAGGTGGCCGACTGCGGCCCGGACGCGCTGGCCGAGTCCTGGATCGCCGCCGTCCTCGACGGCCCGCTCGACGACGAGGCCGCCGCCGACCTGGTCGCCGGGCTGCGCACGGTGCTGGGCGACGTCCGCGCCGTCGACGAGGACGCCCCGCGCACCGCCGCCCGCGCGCTGGAGCTGGCCACCCGCCTGGAGGAGCAGGGGTCGGTCGACACCGCCGACCCGGCCGACGACCCCGCCGAGGTGGCCGCGCTGCTGCGCTGGCTGGCCGACGGCAACTTCGTCTTCCTCGGTGCCCGCGACGTCGAGGTCGGCGCCACCGTCCGCGCCGTCCCCGGCAGCGGCCTGGGCGTGCTGCGCAGCGACGCCGGCCCGGCGCTGCCCGAGGCCCCCGGCCGGCTGGGCCCCGCGCTGGTCACCGTCACCAAGGCCGACATCCGCTCGACGGTGCACCGCCGCGCCTGGCTGGACCTGGTCGCGGTCACGCTCCCGGCCGACGGCGACCAGCCGGCCCGCCAGCACCGCATGGTCGGGCTGTTCCCGACCGCGGCCACGACCGCCGGCGTCCGCGACGTGCCGGTGGTCCGCCGCCGGGTCGCCGAGGTGGTCGACCGCTCCGCGGTGCCGGCCGACAGCCACACCGGCAAGGTGCTCGTCGACGTCCTGGAGACCCTCCCGCGCGACGAGCTGTTCCAGGCCTCGGCCGGGGAGCTGCTGCCGGTGGCCCTCGCCGTGCTCTACCTGCAGGAGCGCCGGCTGACCCGGCTGTTCCTCCGCCGCGACCCCTACGGCCGGTTCTGGTCGGCGCTGGTCTACCTGCCGCGCGACCGGTACACGACCGAGGTGCGCCTGGCGATGCAGCAGCTGCTGCTGTCCCGGCTCGGCGGCCGCGACATCGAGTTCACCGCCCGCTCGACCGAGTCGGTGCTGGCCCGGCTGCACTTCGTCGTCCGGGTGCCGGTGGGCCGCGGGGGTGTCCCGGCGCTGCCCGAGGTCGACGTCGAGGCCCTGCAGCAGGAGCTGTCCGCCGTCGCCCGCAGCTGGACCGACGACCTCTCCGACGCGCTGGCCGCCCGCCACGGCGACGGCGCCGAGCAGGTGCTCGCCCGCGTCGCCGACGCCTTCCCCGCCGCCTACCAGGAGGACTTCCCGGCGACCGCGGCCGTGGAGGACCTCGCCCGCCTCGACGCGCTGGCGCCCGGCGAGCTGGGCCTGCGGCTGCGCCGCCCGCGCGGCGCCGGGGCGGCCGAGCCGCGGCTGACCGTGTACCGGGTGGGGGAGCGGCTGCTGCTCTCCGACGTCCTGCCGGTGCTGCAGCACATGGGCGTCGACGTCGTCGACGAGCGGCCCTACGAGATCGACCGGATCGGCGCGCCGCCGGCCTGGATCTACGACTTCGGGCTCACCGCCCCCGGCGGGGAGCTGCCCTTCCCCGGCTCGTTGCCCGAGCGGTTCACCGAGGCGGTCGGCGCGGTCTGGCGCGGCGAGGCCGAGGACGACGGCCTGGGGGCGCTGGTGCTGCTGGCCGGTCTCAACTGGCGGCAGGTCACGGTCGTGCGCGCCTACGTGCAGTGGCTGCGCCAGGCCGGGCTGCCCTTCGGCCAGCGCTACGTCGAGACGACGCTGGCCGCGCACTCCGACGTCGTCGCCCGTCTGGTGGCGCTGTTCGAGGCCCGGTTCTCCCCGGGGCGCGAGTCCGGGCGGGCGACCCGGCAGGAGGCGCTGGTCGCCTCGCTGCGGGAGTCCATCGGGCGGGTCGAGTCGCTCGACGCCGACCGGGTGCTCACCAGCCTGCTCGCCGCCGTCACGGCCACCCAGCGCACCACCTACTTCGCGCCGTCGTCGACCCGGCCCGCGCCGCTGGCGATCAAGCTCGACCCGCACGCCGTCCCCGACCTGCCCGAGCCCCGACCGGCCCGCGAGGTGTTCGTCAGCTCGCCGCGGGTGATGGGCGTGCACCTGCGGTTCGGCGCGGTCGCCCGCGGCGGGCTGCGCTGGTCCGACCGGCACGAGGACCTGCGCACCGAGGTGCTCGGCCTGGTCAAGGCGCAGATGGTGAAGAACACCGTCATCGTCCCGACCGGCGCCAAGGGGGGCTTCGTCGTCCGCCGGCCCCCGGCCTCGTCGGATCCCGCCCAGCCTCCCTCCCGCGAGGAGGTCCTGGCCGAGGGCCAGGCCTGCTACCGCGTGTTCATCGGCGCGCTGCTGTCGCTGACCGACAACCTGGTCGGCGGCCGGGTGGTGCCCCCGCCGAAGGTGGTCCGCCACGACGGGGACGACGCCTACCTCGTGGTCGCCGCCGACAAGGGGACGGCGACCTTCTCCGACCTGGCCAACGCCGTCGCGATCGAGCGCGGCTTCTGGCTGGGCGACGCCTTCGCCTCGGGCGGCTCGGTCGGCTACGACCACAAGGCCATGGGCATCACCGCCCGCGGCGCGTGGGAGTCGGTGACCCGGCACTTCCGCGAGCTCGACGTCGACGTGCAGAGCCAGGAGTTCACCGTCGTCGGCGTCGGCGACATGTCCGGTGACGTCTTCGGCAACGGGATGCTGCTCTCGGAGCACATCCGGCTGGTGGCCGCCTTCGACCACCGGCACGTCTTCGTCGATCCCACCCCGGACGCCGCGACGTCGTTCACCGAGCGGCAGCGGCTGTTCGCGCTGCCGCGCTCGTCGTGGGCCGACTACGACCCGGCGCTGATCAGCCCGGGCGGCGGGGTGTGGCCGCGGACGGCGAAGGCCATCCCGGTCAGCGAGCCGATGCGCACGGCGCTGGGTCTCGACGACGGCGTCGACACGCTGTCGCCGGTCGAGCTCATCCGCGCCGTCCTGCTGGCGCCGGTGGACCTGCTGTTCAACGGCGGCATCGGCACCTACGTCAAGGCCGCGACCGAGAGCCACCTCGACGTCGGGGACAAGGCCAACGACGCCGTCCGGGTCGACGGCGGGCAGCTGCGGGTGCGCGTGGTGGGGGAGGGCGGCAACCTCGGGCTCACCCAGCGCGGCCGTGTCGAGTACGCGCTGGCCGGCGGCCGGGTGAACACCGACGCGATCGACAACTCCGCGGGCGTGGACACCTCCGACCACGAGGTGAACATCAAGATCGCCCTCAACGGGGTGGTCGACGCCGGCCGGCTCGACGCCGAGGGCCGGGCCGAGCTGCTGGCGGAGATGACCGACGAGGTCGCCGCCGCCGTCCTCACCGACAACCACGCGCAGAACGCGACGCTGGCGGCCGAGGTGACCAACTCCCGCAGCCTGCTCGACGCGCACGAGCGGTTCATCCGCGCGCTGGAGCGCTCCGGCCGGCTGGCGCGCGGCGTCGAGGCCCTGCCCGACGACCGCGCGCTGGCCCAGCGGCGGCGCGACGGGCAGGCGCTGACCAGCCCGGAGCTGTCGGTGCTGCTCGCCTACGCCAAGCTCGCGGTCAGCGACGCCGTCCTGGACTCCGAGCTGCCCGACGACCCCGCCCTGGCCGGGCTGCTGCGCGGCTACTTCCCGGCGGCGCTGCGCGAGCGCTTCCCCGAGGCGGTCGACGCGCACCCGCTGCGCCGGGAGATCGTGGCCACCGCGCTCACCAACCGGGCGGTCAACGTCGCGGGGGTCACCGGGCTGTTCCGGCTGGCCGAGGAGACCGGGGTGGGCCTGATCGGCGTGGTGCGGGCGCACGCGGTGGCCCGCGCGGTGTTCGAGGTCGACCGGCTGTGGGACGCCGTCCGGCCACTGGACAACCGGGTGTCCGCACCGGTGCAGGTGGAGCTGCGCACCGAGGCGACCCGGCTGGCCGAGCGGGCCGCGCGCTGGCTGCTGCGGCTGCCGGAGCTGAGCGGGGAGACGGCGGTCGGGCTCTCGGCCGTGACGGACCGGTTCGCCGCGCCGGTGGCGGCGGTGCGGGCCGGCCTGCCGGGGTGGCTGCTCGGCGACGAGGCGGCCGCCCAGGCCGAGCGGTCGCAGCGGCTGGAGGCGGCCGGGGTGCCTGCCGCGCTGGCCGGCGAGGTGGCCGCCGCGCCGCTGATGCCGGCGGCCCTCGACCTGGCCGTCGTCGCTGAGCGGACGGGTGCGCCGATCGAGCTCGCGGGGCAGGTGGCGGAGGCGCTGGCCGAGCGGCTGGCGCTGGTGCCGCTGCGGGAGCTGGTCATCGCCCTGCCCCGCGACCGGCGCTGGCCGTCGATGGCGCGGGCCTCGCTGCGCGACGACCTGGCCGCCGAGCAGGCCGAGCTGACCGCCGAGGTGCTGGCGCAGCGCGGTGGGGGAGCCGACGCGGCCGGGCTGGTCGAGTCCTGGGCCGCGGGGTGGGACGCGACCCAGCGCCGGGCCGCCGCCCAGCTCGCCGACATCGCCGCGGGGGACCGGCACGAGCTGCCCGAGCTGCTGGTCGCCGTCCGGACGCTGCGGGGCCTGCGGCGCCGCTGAGGGCCCCCGCGGGGTCGATCATCGGTGCGTGTCGCTCGCGCCGGCGTGTCCGCGCGTGTCGCGTGCACGCACCCGATGACCGACTCTGCATGGCAGTCGGAGCGGACGACCGGAGCCGAGAGTCCCCGGGCTGTCGACGGGAACGCCCCCCGGGCGTCATCCGGCGGACACGTGCGCGCCCGAGGCTGAACGGGACCGCGAGCCCGCCGCCGGGAGGACCCGATGGACCCGTGCACCCCGTCCCCCACCCCGCCCGCTGCCCGCACCGCCATGACGCCGGTGCTCGCCCGCGCCGCCGTCCGTGCCGCCACCGCGTCCTGGGGGAGTGACCGCCGCCGCCAGCGCCTCCGGGTGCGCACGTCCGCGGAGGTGCTCGTCGCGCGCGGCCTGCGGGTGCGCGTCGTCTGCCCGCCGGTCGCCTGGCCCCGCGGGCCGCGGCTCGTCGTCGCCAACGCGGCCGGCTGGACCGACGTCCTCGCGCTGGCCACCGTCGTCCCCGGCATCCCGGTCGTCGACGCCGCGCTGGCCGGCACGCCGCTGCCGCGCACGCTGGCCCGCCGCGGCGGCCTCCTGGTCGACGACGGCGGCAGCGGCGTCGGCACCGAGGTGACCCTGCTGCTCCGTCGCGGGCTCACGGTCACCGCCCACCCCGGCGGGACGGCGGCCGGCGCCGGCGCGCCGGGCCGGTTCCGCTCCGACGCGTTCGCCCCGGCGGTCGAGGCGCAGGCCGCGGTCTGCCCGGTCGCCGTCCGGCAGGTCGACGGCGGCGTCGTCGAGGTGCACCTGCTGTCCGCGCTCGAGCCCGGCCGCGCGCCCCGGCCGCTGGCCACGCTGGCCGAGTACGCCGTCGCGCAGGTGCTCGAGGCCGGTGGACCGGCTGCGCCGGCGGTGCGGCGCAGGACTGTCCGCGCGCGAGTGGGGTACGGCCGCACCGGACCGTGACCGACGTGGGAGGGGACGCCGTGCAGCCCGACACCCTGATCGACCGTGACGAGGCGGCGGCGGACGAGACGCGGTACCGGGTGGAGCCGCCCCGCAAGGCCGACGTCCTGGACCTGTCGCGCTGGCGGCTCAACGCCCTGCCCGACGAGCACAGCGACGAGGACTGGGACGACGACCGGCAGCTGTTCGACCCCGAGGGGCGGCTGGTCGAGACCTGGCGCGAGGGCTATCCGTACACCGAGCGGATGGAGCGCCGGGAGTACGAGATCGAGAAGCGCCGCCTGCAGATCGAGCTGCTCAAGCTGCAGGGCTGGGTGAAGGACACCGGGCAGCGGCTGGTCATCGTCTTCGAGGGCCGCGACGCCGCCGGCAAGGGCGGGACGATCAAGCGCTTCACCGAGCACCTCAACCCGCGCGGCGCGAGCGTGGTCGCGCTGGACAAGCCGAGCGAGCGCGAGCAGACCCAGTGGTACTTCCAGCGCTACGTGCAGCACCTGCCCGCCGCCGGGGAGATGCTGCTGTTCGACCGCTCCTGGTACAACCGCGCCGGCGTCGAGCGGGTCATGGGGTACTGCACCGACGAGCAGTACGAGCAGTTCCTGGTGCAGGCGCCGGAGCTGGAGCGGATGTTCGTCGCCAGCGGCATCCGGCTGTTCAAGCTGTGGTTCTCCGTCTCCCGTGGCGAGCAGCGGACCCGCTTCATCGTCCGGCAGATCGACCCGGTGCGGCAGTGGAAGCTCTCGCCCACCGACCTCGCCAGCCTCGACAAGTGGGACGCCTACACCGAGGCCAAGGAGGCGATGTTCCTGCACACCGACACGCAGCACGCGCCGTGGACGGTGATCAAGAGCAACGACAAGAAGCGCGCCCGGCTCGAGGCGATGCGGCACGTGCTGTGCCGCCTGGACTACGAGGGCAAGGACTGCGACGTCGTCGGCGACCCCGACCCGCTCATCGTGGGCTCGGCCGCCGACGTGCTCGAGGAGTCCTCCGACACCCCCGTGGCCCCACCGCCACCCCGCTCCGGCCGTCGATGACCTCGTCTGCGGCTCTCTAGCCCGGACGCTAGAGAGCCGCAGACGGAGTCAGAGGGCCGGACGACGGCGGCCGTGCCCGGTGGCCCGCTCGATCGCGTGCGCCACCTCGAGCAGGCGCCGGTCGGTGCGCGGCGCCGTCACGAGCTGCAGCCCCACCGGCAGCCCGTCGGCGGTGAACCCGCCGGGCAGCGACAGCGCCGGGCAGCCGGTCGCCGAGATCAGCGTGCACGAGCGCATCCAGCCGAGGTAGTCGGCCTGCGGCACCCCGGCGACCTCGGTGGGGTACTCGAGCTCGACCGGGAACGGCAGCACCTGCGTGGTCGGGGCCAGCAGGACGTCGTAGCGGTCGAAGAAGCCGACCACCCGCTCGTGCAGGCGGGTGTGCGCGAGCTCGGCGCGGGCCACGTCGGCCCCGGTCAGCGCCGCACCCACCGCGGCGTTGGCGCGGATCGTCGCCTTCACCCTCTCCGGTGAGCGGCGGACGACGTCGCCGAAGGTGGCCTCGAACAGCCAGGCGCGCAGCGTGCCGAACACCTCGTCGGCCTCGCGCAGGTCGGGGCAGGCCTGCTCGACGGTGGCGCCGAGCGACTCGACCACCGGGAGCATCCCCTCGAGCACGGCTGTGATCGCCGGGTCGACCGGCACCAGCCCGCCGAGGTCGGGGGCCCAGGCCACCCGCAGTCCCCGCAGGTCGCCGTCCAGCGGTGCGGCGAACCCGGCGGGCTCGTCGGCCAGGGAGATCGGCACCCGCGGGTCGGGCCCGGCGATCGCGGAGAGCACCAGGGCGACGTCGGCGACCGTGCGGCCCATCGGGCCCTGCACCGAGAGCGTCGACCAGCCCATCGCCGCCGGCCAGGTCGGCACCCGGCCCGGGGTGGGGCGCAGGCCGACGACGTTGCAGAACGCCGCCGGGTTGCGCAGCGAACCACCCATGTCGCTGCCCTCGGCCACCGGGACCAGCCCCGCGGCCAGCGCCGCGGCCGCCCCGCCGCTGGACCCGCCGGCCGACAGCCCGTGCCGGTGGGGGTTGTGCGTCGCTCCGAACAGCGGGTTGACCGTGTGCGAGCCGGCGGCGAACTCGGGCACGTTGGTCTTGCCCACGCGGATCGCGCCGGCCCGCCGCAGCCGCTCGACCACCAGCTCGTCGCGGGCCGGCACCGTGTCGGCGTGCAGCGGCGAGCCCCAGGTGGTGCGCATGCCGCCGGTCTGGTGGGTGTCCTTGTGCGCCGCCGGCAGCCCGTGCAGCGGGCCGACCTCCTCCCCGGCGGCGAGGGCGGCGTCGGCGGCGTCGGCGGCGGCGCAGGCGCCCTCGACGTCGAGGGTGACGATGGCGTTGACCCGCGGGTCGACCCGCTCGATGCGCGCCAGGTGCGCCTCGAGCAGCTCCCGCGCCGAGAGCTCGCGGGCGCGGAGGAGGGCGGCCAGCTCCGTGGCCGGGCGCAGGCACAGCTCGTCGTCGCCGGTCGGTGCGAGGGGCGCGGGGGTCACCGGGGGAGGGTGCCACGCCGCCACCCCTGCCGGGGACCGCAGGTCCAGCAGGCGTACGACGTCCCGTCCTCCCAGCCGGTCTCCGGCGAGACGCACCGCGCCAGGTCGGCCTGCGAGCAGCCCGCCCGCCTGCGCGGCGGTGCGGCGTGCTCTCAGCCCGCCGAGCAGCAGCAGGAGTCAGGCGCCGATCAGCACCGGCTCGAGCGCGAACGCGGCGGCGAGCCCGTGCCGGTCGGCCAGGCTGCCGAGCAGGGAGGGGGCGGCGGCGGTGGCCGGGCCGCCGAGCAGTTGGGTGCGGGCGTTGGCGCGGTCCTCGTGTCCGTGGGCAGCGTCGATGGTGATCGCGAGCGGGAGCGGGCACGGGTCGGCGATGCCCACCCCGCAGACGAACGGCCCGAGGACGGTGACCGCGGCCTGTTCGGTGAGCCAGAACAGCAGGAGACCGGCCGCGGTGATCGCCAGCGAGGCGTGCGGCAGTGGGGTGGTCCGGCCGGGGCGGCGGTGGAGCGGCCGGTGTCGACGAGCATCTCGGTGCCGGAGTACACCAGGCAGAACTCGACGGCCATCCCGCCCGCGGTGAGCGCGGCGAACAGCCAGCAGGCCGGTGGCAACCGCCTGGGCCGCTCGCCGGCGTGGCGCGGGGGTGCTGCCGGCAGCGGCCGGCGCCGGTGGTGCAGGTAGGGCAGGGCGAGGGCGAGGGCCGGCACCGCGAACGTGGCACGCCGGCCGGCCGGGCTGACCGCGAGCGCGCCGAGGACGAGCGGGGCGAGCACCGCGCCGGCGCCGGCGCCGACGTCGGCCTCGGTCAGGGCCCGGTCCCGCCGCGCGCCGTGCGGGTCGGACAGGATCGCCTGGATCAGCGCGAGCAGCGTCGTGCCCGCCAGGCCGAGCACGGCGGACCCGAGCAGGGTCACCGCGACCCCGGAGCCGAGGGTGGACAGCCCGGCACCGATGACCGCGGCGAGAGCCGAGCACCACAGCCGTGCGGCTCGCGGCAGGCGGCGTGCCGCCGGCCGCCGACCCGATCGCCGGCTGGCGGACTCGCCCGCGCCACCGTTCAGGTGACCGTCGACAGGAGTGGTGTCCGGCCCGGCCGTGGAGGGCACCCGCCCCGCAGGGGAGTCGTCTAGCGGCTCTCCCTGGCAGGTGCCGGGACGAGGTCGCTGGGCCGGCGTGCGGCGGCGACGGAGCTGAGCAGGATGAGAGCGGCGGCGCTCAGGAAGCTGACGGCGGGGGAGGTGGCGTCGGCGAGGGCGCCGAGGGTGGCGGCGCCGAGGGCCTGGCCGGTGGTGAGGGCGACGAACAGGATCGCGGTGGACCCGGCCGCGCGGTGGGGGGTGATGCGGGCGGCGCAGACGATGAGCACGCCACTGAGGGCGACGTAGCTCCCGCCGAACGCGGCCAGAGCGAGGGCTGCCAGCGGCACGAGGTCGGGCAGCACGACGAGGACGGCTGTCGCGGCGGCCATCACGACGGCGGTGGCGGCCCACGCCAGGTGTGGTCCGAGGCGGTGGACGAGGTCACCGCTGGAGGCGCCCAGGATGCCGGCGCCACCGAGCACGGACCACAGCAGTGCGGTGGTGGTCGCGGGCATGCCGCCGGTGGTGGTGAGCAGGTCCCGCCCGAAGGTCCACACGGCTGCGCTGCCGGCTCCGGCCAGCACGGCTGCGAGCAGGGAGGGACGCAAGGCGGCCAGGTCGGCCCACGGCCGGGAGGCGCCTGCTCGCGGCGCGGCCGGTCCGGTCGGCCACGTGGTGCGCTGGTCCGCCCACCAGGTCACCGACACGGCGGCCACCGCGAAGCCCACCCACAGCAGGCGCCACTGGCCGGCCAGGGCCGCGGCCAGCAGGCCGCCGACGACGACCCCCACACCGGTGCCGCTGTTGACGACCGCCTGGGCGCGGTCGGCGGTCGCCGCGTGGACGGTGGAGGCCACGGCGGTGACCAGTGCCGGGGACGCCGCGCCGGCTGCGCTGCCGGCGACGACCACGCCGACGGCCAGGCTCCCGCTGGACCAGGCGGCGGCCGTCACCAGCGATCCGACCGTCGCGAGGGCGCACGCCGTCCACAGGGTGCGGCGGGGGTGGCCGAGGGTGATCAGCCACTGGGCCAGCAGCGCGGCGGCGCAGTACCCGGCGAAGCTGCCCGCGGCGATGGCGCCCGCCACCGCGGCGGGGAGCCCGAACTCGGAGACGAGGGTCGGCAGGTGGAGCCCGTAGCCGAACCGGACCAGGCCGTAGGTGACCGCGATGACCCCGGTGCCCGCCGCCACCAGCGACCCGGTCCGCTGCTCGATCCGCGCCACGGGCGACCTCCACGCTGTAACGATCGTTATGTTGAGTCGATCGTTACAGTAGTCCTGTGGCGGCACACCGCACGACCGCATCGGCGCGCGAACGGCTGCTGGAGGCTGCCGACCAGCTCTTCTACGCCCACGGGATCGCGGCCACCGGCGTCGATGCGGTGGTGCAGCGGGCCGGCGCGTCCCCGGCCACGCTCTACGCCCACTTCGCCGGCAAGGACGGCCTGGTCGCTGCCTACCTCGAGCGTCGGCACCACCGCTGGCGCGCCACCTGGGACGCCGTCCTCGCCGAGGCAGCGGACCCCGTCGACCGGTTGCTCTCCGTCCTCGACGCCCTCGCCCTCTTCCGCCAGCGCGAGGGCGCCACCCGTGGCTGCGCCGTCCTGGCCGCCGCCGCCGAGCTCCCCGCCGCTGACCACCCGGCGCGGGCGTGGATCGAGGCCGACACCACCCTGCTGCACCACCGGCTGCACGAGCTGGCCCTCGCCGCCGGTGCCGACGACCCGCGTGCGCTCGTGGCCGAGCTGGTGATGGTCTACGACGGCACGCTGGCCGCCTACGCGCGGGCGGTCGCCGACCCGATGCCCGCGGCCCGGGAACTGGCCCGGGGCGCGGTCAGGCGCCACGCGGTCACGGGCTCCGCCTAGG
>NZ_JBFNXQ010000087.1:0-20862 GCF_041018925.1 Geodermatophilus maliterrae | reverse complement strand
GGGGCCACCGCGACCACCGCGTGCCCCCGCTCCCCGGCCGGCCGGACCACCTGCCGGCCCACCCCGCCGGCCGCTCCCAGCACCACCACACGCACCCGAGCTCCTCCGGCGACCGTGACGGGCTCCTGACCGGCTCAGGATGTCAGGTGACCTGACAGGCTGCCCGGTCAGCGCCACTCGGCGCGACGGGTCGGCCACGGTCGTCAGGGGCCGAGCTCCTCACTTCGCCGTTCGATCCCGTCCCGGTCCTCGCCCGTCTCGTCCCCGCCGGCCGTGGGGCTCGTCACCGGCGGACGGGTCGCGGGGCACGGAGGGGCGCGGGATCGCCGTTCCACGACCTCACGCTGCTGTCAGGGTGCGCAGATCTCCGGCGGGACACTGGCGGTGCAGGTGTTGCCCTCGAACTCGATCCCCTCGCCCACCGGGCGCAGTACCGGGTTCAGGTCGGGCGAACCCAGCACGACGTCGGCCGGGACGTTGCCGGTGATCGTGTTGCCGACCACCTCGATGTCCTCGACCGGACCGGGGTCGATGCCCAGCGGGTTGTCGAACGGCGGCTGGGAGAGGAGCACGAGTCCGCCGGCCGGACTGGCGAGCGTCGCGGGGTCCACGGCGGGCACGTTGTCCTGGATCGCGTTGTCCTTGATGCGGACGTCGTCGGCGTTCGTGACCTGCACACCGACGCCCGAGAGGACCGCCGTGCCACGACCCCGGGTCGACCGGCACAGCAGGTCGTTCCCGGACGACTGGTTGCCGGCGATCGTCCAGTCCCCGCCCTCGACGTCCCGGGTCGCGTCCGGGATCTCGGTGAGCGCGTCGTCGAAGACCACGACGCCGAGGCAGTTGCCGCTGACGCTGTTGCCGACGATCCGGCCACCGCGGGACTCGCGCGCGAAGATGCCGATGTTGTAGCCCTCGACGGCGTTACCGGCGACGCGGGCGCGGGCGTCCTCGGAGTCACTGACGGCGATCGCGGCCGTGCCCCGGGCGGGCTGGTCGGCGGTGCCGCGGTCGACGCCGACCTCGACGTTGTCGACGATGCGGCTGCGGGTCGAGTCGGCGGCCAGGATGCCGTAGCGGCCGTGCCCGTGGCCCCTGGTGCCCCTGACGTCGAAGCCGTCGGCGCCCCACGCGGCGATCCCGTGGGCGGGGTGGTCCCGGGTCTGGAGGTCGGTCACGCTGACGGGGCCGTCCGGGTCCAGGAAGAAGAGCCCGGACACGTTGTCCGACACGTCGCCGGGGGTCTGGTCCGCGGGGTCGACCCGTTCCTGCTCGGTCCAACAGGCGGCGGCCTCGACGGCCGGCGCCTCGTCCAGCGGCCAGTCGATGATCGTCTCGTCGCGACCTGAACCGATGATCGTGAGGCCCTTGGCCTCGATGCACACCGCCTCGGTGTAGGTGCCGGGCGCGATCTCGATGGTGTCGCCGGACGCGGCGTCGTCCACGGCGTCCTGGATGGACCCGTACTCCTCGCCGGGTCCCACCTGCAGGGTGTGCCCACCCGCGGCGGCGACGCCCGAGGGGAGCACGGCGAGCAGCAGGCCCGTCGCGCCGGCCACCGCCAGGCCGCGCACCGTCCGAGCACGGGACCTCGGCCCCGCCGTGGGGGTGTGGTGGTGCATGGTCCGGCCCCTTTCGCCGAGAGGGCGCGCCCACAGGTCCGCGAACGCACCGGCTGTCGGGAGGATCCTGCCGGTTCCGACACCGGAGGATCCTATGGACGAGCGCGCCGTCGTCGGCCCACCTTCGACCGCCGTGCCGGCGGGCGTCCAGACCACCCGGCGGGGAACGTCCCTGCGCCCGAGCCCCCAGCCCCCGGTCGACGTCGTCGCACCCAGGAGAGACCCGTCCACCTGCGGGAGTCGCACGACCACACCGGCACTTCTCCGGTCGGGGGCTGCTCCCGACACCGCTGCCCGGTCCCCGGTCGCCGGGCGTGGACGGTGCGGCCGGCGGCGCTAGCGTGGACGGGTGAGCATCGAGGTCGAGCCGGCGACGAGGGCGCGGTTCGACGACGTCGCGACGGTGCTCGGCCCCAAGAACCCGGCCGCCAACGTCTGCTGGTGTCTGAGCCACCGACTCGACTCGAGGACCAACCGGGAACTCGTCGGGCCGGCACGCGGTGAGTACGTCCGCAGCCTGACCGAGCGCCCGGTCGCCCCGGGCGTGCTCGCGTACGACGGCGGCGAGGTGGTCGGCTGGGCCGCGGTGGCGCCGCGGTCAGAACTGCCCTTCGAGCGCTCGACCAAGATCCCCCACGTCGACGACCTGCCGGTGTGGTCGGTGTGGTGCATCCGCGTGCGTCCAGGTCATCGCGGGAGGGGCGTCGCGCACGCGCTGGTCCGTGGGGCGGTGGACTACGCCGCGTCCCAGGGCGCCCCGGCCGTCGAGGGCTACCCGGTCGACAACCAAGGCCAGAAGGTCGACCTGACCATGGCCTTCGTCGGCACGCGGAGCCTGTTCGAGAAGGCCGGCTTCACCAAGGCCGCGGACACCCGTGCAGTCGCAGGGGGGTTCCCCCGGGTTCTCGTGCGCCGCGTCCTCACCTGAGCCCGTTGCCCGCGCACGAGGCCGTATCCCGCGCACGAGGCCGTATCCCGCGCACGAGGCGCGCAACGGCTGCCAGCGTCGCCCCGCGACGGCGGGCGCGTCCACGTCGTCGCGGCTCGGGCACCACGACACCACTCGGCAGCCGCCTGCTGCGGTCAGGTCCGATCGCGGTCGGGTCGATGCCCGGCGGCGTCCGCTCCGTTCGGGCCTCGCTCCTCGTTCTCGGGCCGTGCTCCCGTGGCCGGCGTGTCCGTGCGCTCGAGGCGTTGACGGATCGCCGCGACGTCGAGCGCCAGGTCCTCCAGCGCCTCGACGGCGCGCGTCGCGAGCGCGATCGTGAGGTTGTCGCGCTGCCGCTCGGCGCTGGGCTCGCGGTCGCCCGGCGGGGTCCCGGAGCGCTCGTGCGGACGACGCGTGGCCTCCGCCCACGGGTCGTCATGGCTGCGCGGATCGCCGAACAGCTCGCGCAGCATCCGCTGCGCCATCTCGAGGAACTCGCCCGGGTCAGGCCGGTCGGTCGCCATCCGTCTCCCCTCTCGGCTCGTGTCGATGGTCTACACCGTCGGGGCACCCTCCCGCCGAAGTCGCACCACCGGTCCGACATCACGTCGGCCCACCGGGGGAGGTCTGGAGGATGTCGCCCGCACCCGTGGGGAGTGGCCTCGCGAACTCGTCCCCGGGCCGGAGGTGGGCAGGGGAGTGCCGAGCCTCGACGACCGGCTCGACGAGCCTTCCGAGGTGGTGCGCCCCGGCGCCGGTCGGTCCGCGGGCCGCACCGGGAACGACGGACACGCCCGTGCGGGGGCGCGGAGCAGCAGACCGGTACAGCAACGCGGTCCGTGTGGCAGCGCGGTCCGTGTGGCAGCGGATCACGGCGGACGACGGCGGGACGGCATGGCGCCGATGACCTGCGAGCCCCCGGCGGGGACAGGAGCGAGGACGCCGGTACTTCCGGCGAGGCCCGATCCAGAGCCAGGATCCTCGGGTGAGCTGCACCCCGTCGACGCGTCGGGACGGTGCGCGACGGCCCCGTGACCACGTCATCCGGGGTGACCGAAGGCAGCCCTGCTCGCCGATGGCCTGACCCTGGAGGACGGATGGCCGACTACACCGCGACCGCGATCTGCGAGGGCGACCACTGGGTGATCGACGTGCCCGGTGTCGGTACCACCCAGGCCGACAGTGTCGACGACATCGAGGAGATGGCGCTCGACCTGGTCATCGCGATGACCCACACCGCCCCCGAGGAGGTGCACCTCCGGGTGCGCATCGTCTGACCGGCCGCCGACGCGGGAGATCGCGTCCACGTCGTGTGCGGCAGGCCCGCCGAGTCGTTGCCGCGACTGCTTACCCGACGGTCCATCCCGGGTCAGGCGGCGGCGGGCACGGGCGCGCTGGTCAGGGGGCTCTGCACGGCGTAGACGCCGTGGGCGGGCGTGAGGACGGCGCCGGGGAGCAGCCGGCGTACCAGCCCGACCATGCGGCCGTTGTCGGCCTGGACGTCGGCCGTGAGCCTGCGTACGCCACGCCGTGCGGCCAGCTCGGTGAGCTCGGTGAGCAGATGGCGGCCGACGCCGACACCCTGCCAGGCGTCCTCGACGACCACGGCGACGTCGGCGGTGGTGGGGTCGACGGGGGAGCGGTCGTAGCGCGCCACCCCCACCACCTCGCCGCCGACGACCGCGACGAGCGCCTCGCGCAGGTCGTGGTCGACCTCGACGAGCCGGCGCGCGTCGGCCGGCGGGTGGCGCAGCGGCGCGTGGAAGCGCCGGTAGATCGTCTCGGGGGAGAGTCGGTCCCACAGCCGGCAGAAGAGCGGGCCGTCGTCCGATCGCACCGGCCTGGTGTCCACGGGGATGTCCATGCTGACCTCCTGGGTTCGGCAGGTGAACTCTGCTCTCCCCGGGTCAGTTCGTCAAGTGAACTCAGCACGCTATGCTAGCTCCATGAGCGAAGCCCCGTGGGACCGGTCGCGGTGCTCGGTCGCGGGCACGCTGGCCGTCGTCGGCGAGAAGTGGAGCCTGCTCGTGCTGCGCGAGGCGTTCCTCGGTGTGCGCCGGTTCGCCGAGTTCCAACGGGTGCTCGGGGCGCCGAGGGCGGTCCTCACCGACCGACTCACCAGGCTCGTCGACGAGGGCATCCTCCGGCGGGTCCCGTACCAGGCGGAGGGGGAGCGGCAGCGGCACGAGTACCGGCTGACGCAGAAGGGCATCGACCTCCACCCGACGCTGGTCGCCCTGATGGCCTGGGGGGACAAGTACCTGGCCGAGGACGGCGACGTGCCCGTGGAGCTGCGGCACCGGGACTGCGGCGAGCCGGTACACCTGAGCCTGGTCTGTGACGCAGGGCACGAGCTCTCGGGCGCCCGTGACGTCCTGCCGGTGCCGCGTGTCCCTGGCGGCGGAACCGACGGCTGAAGCCCGGGTCCCTCTCAGCGCCAGCAGCGCCCGTGCGTGCTCCGCGGTCGGGTGGGGCGCGTCCTCGCGCTCGACGCCGGGCTGTCTCACCGCCGCCACGTGGTCGGCGCGGATGCCGGTGCGGATCCCGCTGCTGCCGGAGTTCGGCGCCGACACCGCCACCGGCCTGTCCGTCGTCGAGATCGACCGCTACCCCGCCCGCTGAGGCGTGGCGCGGTCATCCTCCGAAGCGGATCACCCCATCGTCTTCTGGCCGTCGATCGACTCCCGCAGGATGTCGGCGTGGCCGGCGTGCTGAGCGGTCTCGGCGATGACGTGCAGGAACACCCGCCGGGCCGACCAGCGGGCGCCCGGCTCGAACCAGGGTGCCTCCGGCAGCGCGTGCTCGGCGTCCAGGTCGGGCAGGGCGGCGACGAGCTCATCGGTGTGCCGGGCGACCGCCTCGTAGTCGGCCAGCACGCCCGCCAGGGTCTCCCCGGGCGCGAGGTGCCAGTGCCGGGTCGCAGCGTCGGGGCCCCAGTTGCGGTTCATCGCCTCGGCCCCGCCCTCGGCGAACCGCACCCATCCGGCCTCCGTGGCCGCCACGTGCTTGATCAGCCCGGCCAGGTCGAGCGCGCTGGCGGTCGGCCGCCGCGTCGCCTGCTCGTCGGTCAGGTCGCGGACGGTGAACCGCAGGAAGGACCGGTGTCGCCGCAGCGACTCGATCAGGTCGGCCCGCTCTCGGGTGAGGGTGGTCGAAGCGGTCATGGGATCGCCTTCCGTCGTCTTCCGGTAGGTCGGTCCCGACGCTAGGGGGAGGGAGCACCGGATGGGACGGATCGGAATCCGCCGATGACCTCGGCGCAAAGGAACGGTCATACCTGCGAGCTAGCGTGCAGTTCGCAGGCACCGATCGCCAGGAGGTCGTCATGAGTCCGACCGTCGCCAGTCTCGACCAGCTCGACTACGACATCTCGGTCGCCTACATCGCGCTCGGCGTCGCCCGCAGCTCGTGGGCCCGGTGTCCGAGCGCGGAGAACGCCCGCGCCGTCGACGAGGCGGAGGGCTGCATGAACCGCCTGCTCGACGAGCGGTTCGCCGCCCAGCAGTGACCGTCCGCGAGGAGCGGCCCGGGAGGGTCACCGGCCCTGACCACCTGACCGGGGAGATCCGCTACGAGTGGATGGACGGCAGGCGCCTCCTGATCCAGGACGTGGGCCTGCACCGGTCCGGCGGGCACACCGGCACCGCGCCGGAGCGGATCGACAGGAGAGAGCAGCATGAGCTTCCAGGCGTACCTCGACAACGTGGAGCAGAAGACCGGGCTGACACCCCGCCAGTTCATCGCGCTGGCGCACGAGCGCGGCCTCGATGAGCCGTCGACCAGGGCGACAGCCATCGTGGAGTGGCTCAAGGAGGACCACGGGCTCGGACGCGGACACGCCATGGCCTTGGTCCACGTGATCAAGAACGGCGAGAGGATCGACGCCGAGCACGTGGGGACGACCGGCTCGCATCGCGACGAGTCGGACACGCTCCGGCTCGACGGGGTGCGCGACCGCCCCTGACTCCGGCGGTTCGCCACGTCATCGCCGCCGCGAACCGCCATCGACCCGGAGGCGCTCGCGCAGCAGCTCGTGGCCGACGCCGGCTTCGAGCAACCGGCGCCACCGATCGACGGCTACGGGATCGGGTCGGCCCACACGATGTGGTCCCGGTCGCGCCGGCCGTACGGCGCGACGAGTGGGGCGAGCGCTTCGCCCTCCGCCGTGGGCCAGAACTGGACGAACTCCTCGTAGGTGCGTCTGCCCAGCAGCACCTCGTCCACGGAGTCGAGCAGCGCCGCGTTGTGCCGGTCGGAGGGGGAGTCGGTGACGGCGTCGAAGACGTCGGTCTCCCCGTCCGGGCCGGCGACCATGCCGTCGACGGAGATCCACTGCTGCACCAGTACGCGTCCCGTGCGACCACGCTCAGCACGTTCCGCGGCCGGTCCGCGGCCTCGTTGCGCCGACCGTCGGGGTCCCCGGCACTCATCGGTCCGCATGGCAACGCGTCGTCCGGTGCCGCAGCGGTACCGGATGAGGCTCCGATCAGCTCGGCACGACGTCATCCACCTGCTGTGCGTGCGGCGGCGATGATCGCGTCGGCGCTGCGGTGGGCGTCGGCCGGGGTCGTCTGCCACCCGACGACCGAGATCCGCATGACGCTGCGTCCGCGGAAGGTGCTGCCGGCGAGCCAGCAGATCCCGTCGCGTTGGACCCGCTGGACGACCGTGCTGGTGAGTGCGTCGTCGTCGCCGAAGCGTACGAGGACCTGGTTGAGCACGACGTCGTTGACGACGTCGATGCCGGGCTCGGCGGCGAGGCGCCGTGCGATCAGCCGGGCGTGGTCGCAGCACCGGTCGACGAGGTCGGCCAGGCCGTGGCGTCCCAGCTGGCGCAGCGCCGCGTACACCGTGACGCCTCGTGCCCGCCGGGAGAACTCCGGTGACCAGTCGAAGCCGTATGGCTCGTCGTCGTCGTGCGCCGGGACGTAGGCGCTGGTCGAGGTCATGGCCACCCGGTGGGCGCGCGGGTCGGCGACGATGGCGATCCCGCAGTCGTAGGGGACGTTGAGCCACTTGTGGCCGTCGGTCGCCCACGAGTCCGCGTGCTCGGCGCCGGCCAGGAGCCCGCGACTCCGCGGGCTGGCGGCGGCCCACAGGCCGAACGCGCCGTCGATGTGCAGCCACGCCCGGTGCTCGCGACAGATCCGCGCGATGTCGACGAACGGGTCGAACGCCCCGGTGTTGATCTCTCCTGCCTGGGCGCAGACGATCGTCGGGTCGCCGGTACCGCCGGCGAGGGCGTCGCGCAGCGCGTCGGCGCGCATGCGGCCCTGGTCGTCGACGGGCACCACGTCGACGAGTTGGCCCAGACCCAGCAGCCGGCAGGCGACCCCGACCGTGACGTGCGCGTACTCGCCGGCCAGGACGCGGACCCGGGGCGCGCCGTGCAGGCCGTGTGCTTCGACATCCCAGCCGGCGTCGCGCAGGATCGCGTGCCGCGCGGCGGCCAGGCAGGTGAAGTTGGCCATCTGGCAGCCGGTGACGAACCCGACCCCACTGGACGCCGGCACACCGAGGAGCTCGCGGACCCAGGTGGCGGCGACCTCCTCGACCACCGACAGGGCCGGTGAGGCGACGAAGCCCCCGCCGTTCTGGTCCCACGCCGACACCAGCCAGTCGGCCGCCACCGCGGCCGGCACCGCGCCGCCGATGACGAACCCGAAGTACCGCGGTCCACCCGACGCGACGAGCCCGGGGTCGACGTCGCGCGCCAGGCTCTCGACGACCACCGAGGGATCCTCGCCCTCGTCGGTGAGCGGGCGCGCGAGCGCGGCGCGCAGCTCACCGAGTCCCGCCTGCGCGCCCACCGGCCGGTCCTGCAGCCCGTCGATGTACCGGCGGGCCAGTCGGGCGGCGTCGTCGAGACAGTCGTAGCGCCGATCCGACGCTCGGGTACCCCCCACCTGGAGGGACCGACCGGAGATCGTGGACGTGTCGTCGCTGTCCATGGCGGTCCTCCTCGCCGGCCAGGCCGTCGGCCCAGGATGGTCCGCCACGGGGCCGTGCACCAGGGAGAGGGCGCTCGGCGATCGCCGGACGGTCGGCCCCCGCTGCGCGGTGTAGGTGCACGGGGGCTCGCCGGTCCTGGACGTGTT
The DNA here is from genome assembly GCF_041018925.1 of Geodermatophilus maliterrae. NCBI lineage: Bacteria > Bacillati > Actinomycetota > Actinomycetes > Geodermatophilales > Geodermatophilaceae > Geodermatophilus > Geodermatophilus maliterrae. The sequence continues at coordinate 12,214 of NZ_JBFNXQ010000087.1, read as the reverse complement.
CGGGCCCGAGCCGTTCGTGGCCCACCAGAGGACGTCCGACCCGTCGTTCCGGCACGGCTGCTGGTACGAGGTGCCTCAGGTGGTGCGAGCGGCCTGCGGATGCCGTGCCATCAGCGCGCCCGGGTCGGGGAACGGCTGGAAGCCGTGCCGTGCGTACAGCGCGTGCGCGTCGGCGGTGAGCAGCAACTGCAGGGAGGCGTCGGCGACGGCGGGATGGGCCAGGGCTGCCTCCACCAGTGCTCCGGCCAGCCCACGTCGGCGGTGCTCGCGGAGGACGAAGAGGTCATCGAGCCAGGCGTGCGTCACGGTGTCGGTGACGACGCGGGCGAAGGCCACCATGGTCGGTGTCGCCGTGGCCAGGTGCACCGAGAGCGGCAGCGACGTCCGCACCGACCGTGCGACCCGTTCCCTGCTGACACCTCTGCGCCAGTACGACTCGCCGGACAGGAACGCGTGGGCGACGTCGACGTCCACGCGCCCGGGGTCGTCGGTGATCTCGTAGGCGCCGAGCCGCCGCAGCGTCGATGCCGTCGTCAGCAGTGCGGCGACATCGACGGGGGACGGCATGGCGACTCCAGGTCCATGGGGGAGGGGCGTGGGCGGTTGCACGACTCCAGTGCACCCGATGGGCCTGTCACGATCCTGTCCTCGTGGCATCCGCGGCCGGCGACGGGCGACGGGTGATCGGGCCGAGGCCTCGGACCCGGTCCACGGCGACGGGGCCGGCGTGGTCCGGGAGGCCGTGGGTGTCCACGATCGACTCCGGTGCCTGCTCGGTGTCCGTGGAGGAGGTGGTGACCGTCGCCGACCGGCGTCGCGCCGTCGTCGCTGACGTGCCCGACGCCGTAGGGGTCGCCCGCCTCGAACCGGACCGGATCGGTGTATCCGGGCGGGACGATGTACCCGCCCCAGTGGTAGAGGGTGTTCGACAGCGCCAGCAGGGTCGATGCCTGCCGCACCCGAGGCGCCTCGTGGGGCCCGGCGCGGGCCGGGCCCCTCCGCGTGAGTTCCCGGGTCAGACCGTCTCGGGTACCCGGAGGTGGGCGAGGACGAGGTCCATCTCGGCGACGTCGAGGATGTCGATGCCCATGATCTTCACGCCCTCCTCCCGCAGCGTGCGGGCCTGTTCCCGCGACTCCTCGAGGTGGGCGCGGCCGTCGAAGACGACCGTGCCGACGGCGCGGCCGTCGTCCCGGTCGATGAGCAGGCTGAGGCTGCAGAAGCCGGGCATCTCCTGGATCCGCGGCATCAGGCTGGTGCGGTACATGTCGAGTACCTGGTCGGCCTTGCCCGGGTCGCCGCGGCTCCAGGTGATCCGCGCGCAGGCGCCGTCCCCGGCGGGGTGCTCGCGGTGGAGGACGGCGATCTCCCACTCCTGCACCTCGAGGTCGTCGCCTGCTCCGAAGCGGTCCATCAGGTGCCGGCGCATCGGGGCGACGCGCTCGGCGCTGGCCTGCATCGCCTGCCGGTCCTCCCAGGCCGACGTCGCGATGCACCGGCCGGTCTCGCGGTCGCACATCATCGACAGGCCGATGCAGCCGTCCATGTCCTGCACGGCCGGCCAGACCTCGTCCCGCATGTAGGCGATGGCGTCGTCGAGTGAGCCGGGGTTGCCGCGGATGGTGGTGGATCGGGCGTACATGCCGCCCTCCTCTCGGACCGGCAGCGACGCCCCTGCGGCATCACCGCACGGCCGAGCGTCCTCCCTCGCGGGGCACCGGACAACGGTCCTCCGCGCGCGGGCCGCCGTCCCGATCCCCTGCCGGCCCCGGTGGTCTCAGGCGCCCGTCCCCGGCAGGGGCGGCAGGACACCGGCCTTCGTCAGCCAGCCGAGCCAGTCGCCGAGGTGCCAGGCCTCGGACACCCTGTCCCCGGACCAGTGCAGGACGTGGGCGCCCTCGGCGGACGTGCGGTTCCCGGTCGGCTCCACCCCCGGGAGCAGCTGCGTCGTCCCGGAGAGGACGGCCTCGACCGTCCAGCGGTGCACCGAGGTGTTCGCGTCGACGACGTGCTCGTGCACCTGGACGTGGATCTCGGAGAAGCCGGTGCGGAACCCGGCGACGAACTCCCGCAGCTCGGCCCGGCCCATGTCGGGGAACGGAGGCCCGTGGTACACGACGTCCTCGGCGAAGACCTCGTCCACGGCCGACACGTCGCCCTGCTCCCAAGCGGCCATGAAGCGGATCACCGCCTCACGCGCCCGCTCCCTCGAGACGGTCGAGCTCCTGGACTGCGTCATGGCACGACTCCTTCCGCCGGACCTCCCTGGGGCGTCCCCGATGCTCCTCGCACCCCTGCGGCGCGCCAGGGTCGTCCGGCCCCCGGCCGCCGACCTCCCGAGCCACCTGGCGGGCGCGTCGGTCGCCGACTCCCGGGGGCGGGGGGCACCGGCTAGCGACGTCGGGGGAAGAAGGGGCGCAGGGCGAGCGGTGGCCGGAACGGCTTCCAGGCCCCCTCCGCCGTGCCGAGCCGATCGGCGAGCAGCCACAGCACCGCGGGGTTGTGGGCCAGACCCAGGTGGCTGCCTCGGACCTCGACGTTCTCACGGTGGCGGCGGACGGGATACCGGCAGGCGGACCAGTCCACGATCCCGTCAGCCCTGCTGAACACCGAGGTGGCGGGCACCCGCAGCGAACCTGCCTCGGCCCACGGCCGCGGGAGCGCCGCGGTCCCCCGGGGAGGCCATGGGCCGCGGTCGACCAGCTGCGACAACGTCTGCACCCACGGCGGGCGCCGGAGGAACGGGCTGCCCAGGGTGATGAGCCCGCGGACGCTGCCCGGTCTGGCCCGGGCCAGCTCCTGGGCGTACAGCCCGCCCAGACTCCAGCCGACGAGGCTCACCCGTCGACCGGAGTCCCGGTGCAGCTGATCGAGCCGGGCGCGCAGATCCTGCACGACCCGTCCCGTCGGGCCCCGGTTCGTCCCCAGGCTCCAGCCGGACACGTCGTGCCCCAGGGCGAGCAGGGCTCTGCGCAGCAGCATCGTTGAGGGATCGCCGGTCAGCAGGCCCGGGAGGACCAGCACCGGGTGCCCGTCCCCGCGGGGCGCCGTCGCCGGCAGCGGCCAGGTCCCCAGCAGCGCGGCGAGGTCGACGCCGGCCCGCCATGGCTCGGTCACCCGCAGAGCAGGTGAGACGGTCCGTCGCGTCACTGGCACAGGCACGTCCGTTCTCGAGTTGGACCAGGCCGGCGTCCCCAGCCCGCTGTCCGAGTGTGCGGTACGCTCCGATCCGCACGGCTCGGTTGGCGGTGCCTCCCGACCTCGTGCGTGCTCAGCGGCGAGCGGTCGTCCACCCGGTCGGTGCCGGTCCGATCGCGGGTGGTGCCGGCCAGGGGAGTCGTACGCACCGGATCCCGACCGCGTGCAGCGGAGCCGAGGACCTGTGGGCACGGTTGCGCACCGACCAGCCGCTCGGCCCGGAACAGGGGGAGACGGTGATCAGCGCAGCACCCGTCGAAGGCGGCGACCGGCTCAGTGGCGCCCGGGTCGCCCGTCGCCCCGACCGGAGCACCCGTGGACGGGGCGGGGCGGGCAGCGGCGGACACGAACGGCCTCTGCGCAGACCGAGGAGACGTCGCACGGGCCGTGTCCGCAGCTCGAGCGTGCCGGTGCCGCGGTCCTGTCCGTGCCCGTCCGCACCGCTGCCGTCAGCGGTGCGCCGGGACGCCCTCCAGGTCGCCGACGACGGCGTGGGGCTCCGTCGCGCCGGCCCGGTGCGCTGCGTCGAACGCGGCGTCCCCCAGCAGCCTGCGGGCCCGGTGTTCCGCCCGCTCGATGTCGAGACGCTCCAGCCGGGAGGCCGGACGGTGCCGCTCGTCGCGCCACCAGGTGGCCGCGCCCAGCAGTCCGGCGGCTGCGGAGGCGTCACCGCGGGCGGCGAGGCAGGCCAGTCCCTCGAGCGCGGCGGCGTGCCCAGGGGCGGTCTGCCACGCCCGGCGGTGGGAGGAGGCGGCGCTGTCGAGGTCTCCCGCGGCCTCGGCGAGGTGACCGAGGCCGACCAGGGCGGTGGCGGTCCACTCCGGTTCGTTTCCCCCGGCCAGCAGGTGCTGCGCCCACGTCAGGTGCTCGCGGGCGGCACCGAGGTCGCCGCGCTCCCGGGCGAGCAGCCCTTCGCCGACGGCGGCCCGTGGATTGCCCTCGGCGCCCAACTGCCGGGCGACGGTGTGGGACCGGGCGAACAGGCGGGCGGCCCGGTCGAGGTCGCCGAGCAGCAGGACGACGTGGCCGGCGCCGGCGAGGGCGTACTGGACGGTGTTGGCCGGCCCGACCTCTTCCCCGCTGGCGAGTGCGCCCTCGTACACGGCCAGCGCCTCCTCGAGCCGGCCGGAGCGGTGCAGCGCGATGCCGAGGTGGAACTGGATCGCCGAGACGCCCCACTGGTCGCCCAGCGCGCGGAAGGCGGCCAGGGCCCGGTGCCCGACCGCGGTGGCCTCGGTGAGGTGGCCGCCGGCCGCGTGCAGCTCCATCCGCACGAAGTCCGTGAGTGCGGCGCACCAGGCGTCGCCTGTCCGGGCGAACACCCGGGCGGACCGCTCGAGCTGGGCGAACGCCGCTCCGGGGTCACCGGCGCCGATGGCCTCGACCGCGAGGAGCGTGTCCGACAGGGCGGCACGGAGGTCGTCGCCGAGGTCGGCGAACAGCGCCCGGCTCTCCGCGGCCGCGGCGGCACAGTCCGCGTCGGGGTGCACGATGCAGGCCCCCGGGCGGGCAGCGACGGCCAGTGCCTGGAGCGCCCGCGCCCGCGCCACCGGCGACCCGGTCGGAGCGGCCGCCAGCATCGCGGCGACCCGCCGACCGCCGTCGGGGCGGGTCGCGAAGTACCAGTACCACCCCAGCGCGCCGACCAGCCGCAGCCCGGCGTCCGGTTCGTCCGCCGCGTGCTGGGCGCACCAGGTGAGGGCGGCGTCGATGTCGTTCCGCACGGCCGCCAGGCGCGGCAGCCATCGCCCCTGACCGTCGCCGTGCAGCTCGCCCTCGGCGCGTTCGGCCACGTCGAGGAGGTGGCCGACGTGCGCCCGGGCCACCCAGTCCTGTTCGCCGGACTCGGTCAGCCGCTCGCGGGCGTACTCGCGGACGGTCTCGAGCAGGTGGTACCGGGCGCCGGCGTCGCGGCCGACGACGGTGCGGTCGACGGCGACCAGGGACCGGTCGACCAGCCTGCCGACAGTGTCGATGACGGCGGCCGGGGTCAGCGGCTGGCGGCCGGCGACGACCTGCACGGCCGCCAGGGTCCAGCTGCCGCGGAACACCGACAGCCGGCGCAGGAGCACCCGCTCCGGCTCGGTGAGCAGCTGGTGGCTCCAGTCGACGGTGGCGCGCAGGGTGCGCTGGCGTGCCTCGGCGGTGCGCGGACCGGTGGTGAGCAGGGTGAAGCGGTCGCCCATGCGGCCGGCGAGCTCGTCGACGGGGATGGCGGCGACCCGGGCGGCGGCCAGCTCCAGGGCCAGCGGGATGCCGTCGAGGTGCCGACAGACGTCCGCGACCGCCTCGGCGTTGTCGTCGCCGAGGCGGAAGTCGGGCAGGACGCTGCGGGCGCGGTCGACGAACAGCTGGACGGCGGCGCTGGCCGCCACCTGTGCGGTGTGGGCGTCGGTGGGGACGGGCAGGGGGTCCAGCGCGCACTGCACCTCGCCGCGGGCAGCGAGCGGCTCGCGGCTGGTGGCGAGCAGCCGCACCCGTGAGCAGGACTCCAGCAGCCGCTCGGCGAGCACCGCGCAGGCGTCGGCGAGGTGCTCGCAGTTGTCCAGCACCAGCAGGACCGCGCGGCCGCCGAGATGTCCGAGCACCCGGTCCTCCGCGGTCGCGGTCGGCACGTCGCGGACCTCCAACGCCGCCAGCACGGCGGGCGCCACCTGCGCCGCGTCGGTGACCCCGGACAGTCGGACGAACCCGACACCGTCGCCGAAGCCGCCGGCGGCGGCACGTGCGGCCTCCAGCGCCAGGCTGGTCTTGCCCACGCCGCCGGGACCGGTGACCGTGACCAGCCGGTGCGAGCGCAGCAGCGCGGCCACGCGGTGCAGATCGCGCTCGCGGCCGAGGAAGGACGTCAGCCGCGGCGGGAGCGGCCGTGCCGCCGTCGGCGGGGGTGCCGGCGGGGTGGAGGGGACGGCGACGGCCCGGTCCGGCCCCTCGAGGTCGGGGCGCTGCTGCAGGATCGCCTCCTGCAGACCGCGCAGATCGGCGCCCGGTGCCAGGCCGAGCTCGGCGTCGAGCACGGCCCGGGCCCGCTGGTAGGCCGCGAGCGCGTCCGCCTGCCGACCGGCGCGGTACAGCGCCAGCATCAGCCGGGCGTGCAACCGCTCCCGCAGGGGGTGGGCCGCGGTGAGCGCCTCGAGCTGGGGGAGCACGTCGGTGTGCCGGCCGGCGGCCAGCTCCAGGTCGATGAGCTCCTCCCGGGCCGCCAGCTGCAGCTCGGTCAGCCGGGCCGCCTCCGACCCGGCCCAGCGGGCCTCGGCGAACTCCGCCAGCGCGGCGCCACGCCAGCAGGCCAGCGCCCGGCGGTGGAGCCGGGCGGCCCGCTCGGGGTCGGTCGCCGCGGCGGTGCGGGCCGCCGAGACGAGGTGCGCGAAGCGCAGTGCGTCCACCTGGGCCGGGTCGACGTCGAGCAGGTACCCGGGCGGACGGGTGACGAGCACGTCGGCGAGCCCTGCGACGGCCAGCGCGCGGCGGAGCTTCGACACCCGCCCCTGCAGCGCGTTGCCCGGGTTCGCCGGCAGTTCCTCACCCCACAGGGCGTCGACGAGAGCCGGGACGGCGAGCACGCGGCCCGTCGAGAGGGCCAGCAGCGCGAGGAGCTCCCGCTCCCCGGCACCGGGCAGCGACCGGGCCCGACCGTCGACGACGAGCTCGACCGGCCCCAGGACGCGGATCTCCATGCGCCGCCCTCCCCGGACCGCTCAGCCGAGGCGCCGATTGTCGATCGCACACGACACCCGCACAACGAGCTCCCGCCCGGTGGAATCACTGCGGTCAGCGATCGGACAGCGTTCGGACAGCACCTCCCGGCACGGTCGGCACCGACCAACTCGCACCGGAGGAGCCCGTGATCTCGGTCCACGTGCCGGCGATGACCTCGCGGTAGGACGTCCGGGTGGTCAGCGCCCGGATCAGCGACGTGCCGGGCGTGCAGACCCTCCAGGCCGACCTGGCCACCCGGACCGTGCGGGTGACCGGTCCCGCCGACCCGGCCGCGGTCACCGCCGCCATCGGCACCGCCGGCTACGACACGGTCCCCGTCGACTCCCACTCCGCCACCGCCGGCTCCGCCGACGGATCCCCGCTTCCCGGCACCACCCGAACAGGAGGACGTCCCGTGGACACCTTCTTCTCCACCGACACCACCGACCTGCCCCTAGCCACCCGGCCCGAGGTGCTCGAGCTCGGCGACGGCGACGAGCTGCAGCTGCGGATCGCCCCGGTCGCCAAGCGGCTGGGCGATGCCACGGTGCGGATGCTCGCCTACAACGGGTCGATCCCCGGCCCCACCCTCCGGGTCCGGCAGGGCTCGGAGATCGTCGTCCACGTCACCAACGACACCGACATGGAGACCACCGTGCACTGGCACGGGCTCCGGCTGGACAACCGGTACGACGGGGTGCCGGGCGAGACGCAGGCGCCGATCCCACCCGGCGGTGGCTTCACCTACCGCGTCCGGTGCCCCGACGCCGGCGGGTACTGGTTCCACCCGCACGTGCGCGAGGACGTCCAGCAGGAGATGGGCCTGTACGGCACCATCCTGGTCGACCCCACCGAGCCGGACCACTGGCCACCGGCGCACCGCGACATCGTGCTGATGCTCGATGACGTGCTGGTCGAGGACGGCGCCCTGGCCCCGTTCCACCGGACCGGGACGAACTACGCCGCGATGGGCCGCTACGGCAACGTGCTGCTCGTCAGCGGTGAGACCGACCTGTCGCTGACCGCCCGCACCGGCGAGGTGGTGCGGCTCTGGCTGACCGACACCGCCAACAGCCGCGTCTTCCGCGTGGCCCTGCCCGGGGCGCGGATGAAGCTGGTCGGCGGCGACAGCGGCCGGATGGAGCACGAGGAGTTCGTCTCCGACGTGGTGCTGTCCCCCTCGGAGCGGGCCGTCGTCGACGTGCTGTTCGACCGCCCCGGCGCGTTCACCCTGGAGCACCGCAGCCCGCAGCGCACCTACCGGCTGGCGGCGATCGCCGTCACCGACGAGGCCGCCGAGCCACCGCTGGCCGAGGCGTTCGACGTGCTGCGCTCCGCACCGGAGCTGACCGCCGAACGGGAGCAGCTGGGGGAGTGGCTGTCCGCACCTCCGGACAAGGTGCTGGCCATCGTCGCCGAGATGGACGACCCCGCTACCGCGGCGGCCGGGCCGGTCACCTACGCCTGCCCGATGCACCCCGACGTGGTCAACGACCAGCCCGGCCGGTGCCCGAGGTGCGGCATGAAGCTGATGGCGACCCCGGCGGTCAGTCGCACCAGCTCGGACGTGGACCAGGACGTGGAACAAGGTCACCCGGGCCACGACACGGACCACGGACACACGGGCCACGGCGAGGCGCAGCCCGTGGCGACGGCGCACGGCGCCACCCACGCACGCGCACGCGCACGCCGGGCACGGTGCCGGGACCGCCGACGGCATCGAGTGGGAGGACGACATGGCCGAGGTGAACCGGCAGACCACCACGGCCACCGTGCGCTGGCAGCTGCTCGACCGCACCGCCGGCGGCAACGCCCCGCCGGTCGACTGGCGGTTCACGGTCGGGCAGCGGGTGAAGATCCGGCTGGTCAACGAGATGGACTCCGACCACCCCATGCACCACCCGTTCCACGTGCACGGGGCCGGCCGCTTCCTCGTGCTGGACCGCGACGGTGTCCCCGAGCGCAACCTCGTGTGGAAGGACACCGTCCTGCTGCGCACCGGGGAGACCGTCCACATCCTGCTCGAGCTCTCCACGCCGGGCGCCTGGATGGCCCACTGCCACATCGCCGAGCACCTGCACAGCGGGATGGTGTTCAGCTTCACCGTCACGGCCGGAGCGACCCGGTGACCGCCCCGGAGCCCGGCGCAGCCGCCGCCGAGCCGTTCGACGTGGTCGTGATCGGCGGCGGCCAGGCCGGCCTGTCCGCCGCCTGGCACCTGAGCCGGCACGGCCTGCGCTACCGGGTGCTGGAGGCCGCCGGACAGCTCGGGCAGTCCTGGCGGTCGCGATGGGACTCGCTGCGGCTGTTCACGCCGGCCGAGCGCGACGCGCTGCCCGGCCTGCCGTTCCCCGCGCCGGCCGGCAGCTACCCGGGCAAGGACGCCGTCGCCGACTACCTGCAGGCCTACGCCGCCGCCTTCGACCTGCCCGTCGAGCTGGACGCGCGGGTCACCGCGCTGCGCCGTACCGAGGCCGGGTTCCAGGTCAGCACCGCCGGGCACACGGTGGCCGCGCGCCAGGTGATCGTGGCCACCGGGCCGTTCCAGACGCCGTACGTCCCGCCGTTCGCCGCCGGACTGGACGGGTCGGTGACCCAGCTGCACAGCAGCGAGTACCGCAGCCCGGGGGAGCTGCCCGACGGTCCGGTGCTGGTCGTCGGCGGCGGCAACTCCGGCTTCCAGATCGCCGCGGACCTGGCGCAGACCCGCCCGGTGGAGCTGTCGGTCGGCTCGGCGTACCCGGCGCTGCCCCAGCGGCTGCTGGGCCGGGACCTCTTCTGGTGGTTGACCCGGCTGGGCCTGATGAGGGTGACCGCAGCCTCGCGGCTCGGCCGTCGGGTGCAGGCCCGCGGCGAGTTCCTCATCGGCACCGACCGGCGCCGCCTGCAGCGAGCCGGCGTCCGGTTCCGGCCGCGGCTGGTCGACGCCGCCGGCCGCACCGCGCGCTTCGCCGACGGCAGCAGCCGTGACGTCGACGTCGTCCTCTGGGCGACCGGCTACCGGACCGACCACACCTGGTTGGACGTGCCCGGGGTCGTCCGCGACGGCCGCGTCGCCCACTCCGCGGCGTCACCGACGTCGCCGGCCTGTACGTCCTCGGCCTGTCCTGGCAGCACACCCGCGGCTCGGCGCTGCTGGGCTTCGTCGGGGACGACGCCGCCCACGTGGTCGACCGGGTGGCCGCCCGGGCCGCCGCGCTGCACCGCGACCGCGACACCACCGCGGGCGGCGAGCCGGCGCGCTCCGCCGCCGCACCTCCCGCCGCGCCGACTGCCATCACGCCACACCCGGCCCGGACCTGACCGCCGAACCCGGGAGACCGCCATGTCCCGCACGACCCAGCACGGCGGACGGAGATCGGGCAGGGAGACGTCCGGCGAGAAGGTGGTCGCGTTCCCCGTCTACCCCGGCGTGACCCCGCTGGACCTGGTCGGCCCGCTCACCGTGCTGCGCACCACGACCAGGACGCCGTACCGGACGGTCGTCGTCGCGGAGCGGGCCGAGCAGCTGCCCACCGACACACCACTGGGCATCGTGCCGGCCGTGACCTTCGCCGACGTCCCCGCCCCCTGGGCGGTGATCGTGCCCGGGGGCGGACCGGCTGCCCTGGCCGCGACGGGGAACGAGGCGCTGATCGGCTACGTCCGCTCCGCGGCGGCCGGCGCCGAGCTGGTCGGGTCCACCGGCAACGGGGCGCTGCTGCTGGCTGCCGCGGGCCTGCTGCACGGCAAGCGGGCGGCGATCCACTGGGCCTACGCCGAGCCGCTGGAGAGGCTGGGCGCGATCCACGACCCGGGGCGCTGGGTCGAGGACGGCCCCCTGCTCACCGCTGCCGGCGGTACCGCCGGCATCGACACGGCCCTGCTGGCCCGGCGCAGCCGGCTGGAGATCCCCGGTACGCGACTGGCGCAGCTGTTCATGGAGTACGACCCGCAGCCGCCGTTCGGCCGGGTGCAGCCCGGCGCGGGGGACGACGCGCTCGCCCGGGTGCTGCGGAAGCCCACCGCCTCGGCCGCGGCAGGCGCCGATGACGGCGGGCAGCGGCACATCGCCTTCGTCCTGTACCCCGGGCTGACCGTCCTGGACCTGATCGGTCCGCTGCAGGTGCTCACGGGGCTGGAGCGGTTCGCGCCGGAGTACCGCACCGTGGTGGTCGGAGCCGCTCGCGAGCCGGTGCCCACCGACGTGGGCCTGCCGGTCGCCCCCGACGCCACCTTCGCCGAGGTACCGCAGCCGGACGTCCTGGTCGTGCCGGGCGGCGCCCTGCCCACCATCCGCGCGATGAGCGACCCGGCGGTCCGCGACTACGTGCGCACCGCTGCCGCCTCCGCCGACCTGGTCACCTCGGTGTGCACCGGCTCGCTGGTCCTCGCCGCGGTCGGCCTGCTGGAGGGCCGCGACGCGACCACCAACTGGTTCTACTCGGGGATCCTGGAGAGCCTGGGCGCGACCTACCACCAGCGGCGCTGGGTCGAGGACGGGGACCTGGTGACGTCCGCGGGGGTGTCCGCCGGCATCGACATGGCGCTGCACCTGGTCGCCCGGCTCACCGACGAGGCCACCGCCCGCAGGGTGCAGCTGGCCATCGACTACGACCCGCACCCGCCCTACGGCGGCATCGACTGCGCCCACATCCCGCCGCTGCCGCGCGCCGTGCGACGTGCGATCAGCCTCGCCGCGCCCGTGGTCGTGGCCCGGCCCGAGCGGCTCACCCGGGCCTACCGCCGCGCGGCTGCGGGAACCCAGCCGGTGGCCCGTCCCTGATCGCTCGGCGATCGCGAGGGAGGCGGACACGGTCGGACACCGCCGGCGGCCCGTCCCGCAGCACGCCCGACCCAGCCGGCTGCGAGCGGCCGGGCCATCCCGGCGAGGGCCGGCTGCAGGGCCTCCCCGCGGACCGGTCGCAGCGCGACGATGACCGGGGCGGTGACCAGCGGCGGCAGGCCGCCCTCGACGGCGCCGCGCACTCCGCCGACCAGGTCGCACACCCGCGCCGAGGCCGGGGCCGAGGTCACCGCGGTGCCGGTGCGTGGACGGGGGTCGGCTCCACCGCGGGCTCCTCTCGAGCCGGCCCCGCGCGACCGTGGCGGGCGCGGTCCCCACCGTGGTGGTGGCGGCTGTCGAGGCGCTGTCTGTCGGCGGCCGGCCCCGCGGACCGCGCGCGTGGGTCCGGTCAGCGCTCGCACAGCGCCAGGACAGCGCGGGCCGGGAGCGTCTGCCCCGCGATCGCGAGCCACTGCCGAGGCCGGTCACGGGTGCAGGCCACGGGACGAACCGCGACGCCCCGCTGTTCGCGCGGTACCCCATGCCGGTGTT
>NZ_JBFNXQ010000086.1:0-20957 GCF_041018925.1 Geodermatophilus maliterrae | reverse complement strand
GGAGGGCCTCGCGCTCGCCGCCGAGAACCTCAGGGCCGCCGCGGACAAGGCGTAGGACGCCGGTGGCCACGCCAGGGCGGGCGGACCGCGACGGGGCTCCCGTCGCGGTCGTCACCGGCGCCGGTTCGGGGATCGGCCGGGCGACCGCGCTGCGGCTGGCCGCGGACGGGTTCCGGGTCACCCTGGTCGGTCGCCGCCGGCCGGCGCTGGAGGAGACCGCCGACCTCATCGGTACCCCTGACCCGCTGGTCACCGTCTGCGACGTCACCGACGCCGGTGCGGTCACCGCCATGGTCGCCGCCACCGACCGCGCGTTCGGGCGCATCGACGTCGTGGTGAACAACGCCGGGATCTCGCTCACCTCGGCGTTCGACCGGGTGACCCTGACCGCCTGGCGTGAAGTGATGGCCGCCGACGTGGAGTCGGTCGTGCTGGTCACTCAAGCCGCGCTGCCATTCCTCCTGGAGCGCGGCGGGAGCGTCGTCAACGTCGCGTCGGTCGCGGGCCTCGGCGGCGACCCGGGCATGACCGGTTACAACGCGGCCAAGGGCGCGCTCGTCAACCTGACCCGGTCGCTGGCGGTCGAGCTCGCCGCCCGGGGGGTGCGGGTCAACGCCGTCGCCCCGTCGCTGACCTCGACCGACGCAACCGCGGACATCCCGGCCGAGGACGTCGCGGAGTTCCTCCGGCGCATCCCCATGGGACGAGCCGCCGAACCCGCCGAGGTCGCCGACGTCATCTCCTTCCTGGCCGGCCAGGACGCCCGGTTCGTCACCGGAGTGGTCCTCCCGGTCGACGGAGGGCTCCGGGCCGGCAGCGGCCAACCCCCGCACCGATGACCGCCGGGTCGTCCCGCCCGGACAACCCGTCCACCGATGAACGAGGAACCGGACCGAGGACATGGCCGGACCGCCGTTCGACCCGGACCGCGTCGCAACCCGGGTCGCCGTCATCAGCGGGGTCGCTGCGGGCAGGGCCGACAGTTCGCCGTCGACGCCAGGGAGGGGGCGACATCATCGGCTTCGACATCTGCGAGGACATCCCGGAGGCCAGGGCGATGGCGACCGAGGCCGACCCTCGAGGAGACCCGCACCGCGGTCGAGGCCGCAGAAAGGCCGGATGGTGGCCGAGCCGCACCCGCAGCGGCGCCGCGTGGCACGCGGGCGGCTGCCAGATGGGCGCCTTCGAGGCCGCGCTGGCCTACGCCGAGGATCGGGTGCAGATCGGCCGGCCGATCGCCGGGTTCCAGTTGATCCAGGACCTCACCGCCCGCATGGCCGGCAACGTCACGGCCAGCCTCGGCATAGCCGTGCGCGTGGCCCGGTCTCAGGAGGAAGCCGCCTCCACGACGACCACGCCGCCCTGGCCAAGAGCTTCGTCACCAGTCGTGGCCGGGAGACCGTCGCCTGGGCGGGAACTGTTCGGCGGCAACGGCATCCTGCTCGACCGCGACGTCATCCGGTACTCAACGACGCCGAGGCCCTGCCCTCCTACGAGGCACCCGGGAGATCACCAATCTCATCGTCGGCCATGCGCTCACCGGGCACAGCGCCCTCGTGTGACCGCCACTCAGCGTCCACCACCTGGGAGCCCCGCCCGGGGACCTCGAACGGACGACCCGGACGGTGGCACGCGACGCGGCGGCGTGCGGCCGTCTCGTCCGGGTCGAGCCCCCGGGCGGACGACCGAGACGACCAGCGGAGGAGCGCCAGGATGACTGCCCCCGGATCCGGGTCCACGTCCCCACTGCACGAGGGCCCACCGGCCGGAGTGGGGTCGGGCCCCAGCCGCAACCCCGCCAGCGCCGTGTACGGCACCGTGCTGGCCGGGTCGCTGATCGCCACCGAGGGAGCCCGTGACTCCGTCGACGTCCCCCGGATGCTCGTCCTGGTCCTGGTGACCCAGCTGGTGTACTGGCTGGCCCATGTCTACGCCGACCTCGTCGGCCAGCGCATCCGCACCGGCCGCCGTCCCCACCGGGCCGACGTCCGTGAGTTGCTGCGCGAGGAGTGGTCGCTGGTCGCCGCCTCATACGGCCCGCTGATCGCCGTGGGCGCCGCGCACCTGCTCGGCTTCCGGGCGAACACCGCCGTGCTGGCCGGGCTCTGGGCGACCACCGCCGTGCTGGTCCTGTGGTCGGTGGTCGCCGGTCGGCGCGGCCGGATGCGCGGAGCCGAACTGGCGCTGTACGCGGTCCTCAGCGGGGCCTTCGGTTGCGCGCTGGTCGCGCTGAAGACGCTGCTGCACTGACCGGGGTCCCGGACCTCGATCCGTCAGTCCGGCAGCTGTGGCCGTTCGCCGAGGACGTCGACGTAGAGGGCGTGGCGCAGGGCCGGCTCCCGCGGGTCGTCCCGGAGCCGGAAGCCGCTCCGGTTCATCGGGTAGGCAAAACGCTCTCCCGGTCAGGCAGTCCGACGGGACCACCGAGGACGGCGCGTCGGCACACGAGACCACAACCGAGGTTAGTTTGTCCTAACAAAATTTTGACACCTGCTGAGGTGCGGCGCACAGTGCGGAGGCGCTCAGCAGGACGACGCTCAGGACGGAGTGCGCCGTGGAGAACACCGCTGACGTGGTGGTGATGGGCCGCAGCGGCGCGAGCACGGCGGAGGAGGTCGTATGAGCGCGCCACCGGTGCGGATCGGTCTGGTCGGCTACGGCAAGGGTGGCCGTCTCTTCCACGCTCCGCTCATCCGGCACGCCGAGGGCTGCGTGCTCGGCGGCATCGTGGTCCGGTCGCCGGAACGGCGCGCCGCCCTGGCCGCCGACTTCCCCGACGTTCCGGTCGCACGCAGCCTCGGCGAGCTGGCCGACGTCGGCGTGGACGCGGTCGTGGTCACCACACCGCTGGACTCCCACCTGCCCCTCGTGCGTGAGGCGGTGGAGCTGGGGATGCCCGTCGTCTGCGACAAGCCGTTCTCCCGTGAGGCCGCAGCGGCGCGGGAGACCGTGCTCGCCGCCGAGCACGCCGGCGTCCTGCTGACGGTCTACCAGAACCGGCGGTGGGACGCGGACTTCCGGACCGTCCAGCAGGTCGTCACCGCAGGCGTGCTCGGTGAGGTGCTGCTCTTCGAGTCCCGGATGGAGCAGCCGCCGCAGCCGGAGGGCCTCCCGGTCACCGGCGGTGGCGCGCTGCTGGACCTGGGCAGCCACGCGATGGACCAGGCACTGCACCTCTTCGGCCCGGTCCGATCGGTCTACGCCGAGGTCGGCATGGCGCCGGGTGGAGACGCGTTCGACGAGAGGTTCTTCGTGGCTCTGCGGCACGACGGTGGGGTGACCTCGCACGTGACGGGCAACTGGGCGCGGCAGGGCGACGTCGGCCCGCGCTTCCGGGTCGACGGCGCCCACGCCACCCTGGTCGTCCCTGACGACGACGGGCAGACCGCGCGGTTGACCGCCGGCCGGACACCCGAGTCGGAGGGAGCCGCGTGGGGCACGGTCCCCGAGAGCCGGTGGGGCGCTGTACACCGCAGCGGCGTCGCCGTCCCCGTGCCCTCGCAGCGAGGCGACTGGAGCGCCTTCTACGCCGGCTTCGCCCGCGCCGTCCGAGGGGACGGACCGCCCCCGGTCGATCCCTGGGACGCCGTCACCAGCCTCGAGGTGCTCGATGCCGCACGGGCCAGCGCGGCTACAGGTCAGGTACTCGAGCCCGGTGCCACCAGCCGAAGAACGACGGCGCCTGTGGATCCGTCGAGAGCCTCCGTCGGGTCGGCCCTGGAGGGCGATCGCCCGTCGTAGCCGAGCCGCTGCAGCCTCACGGCGACGGCCGGTCCGCACCCTTCACCGTCCTCGAGTGACCCCGGGTCGACGACGAGTCCATGACCAGCGGGCTCGGTTCTGCGGGCTCAGTTCGGCGCGCACGCGTGGGGCGGCCTCGGTGCTCAGCAGTCCGATCGACTTCAGGACCTCGGCGGTAGGGCAGGCCACCGATGTCCATCTGGAGGAAGTGACGGGTGCGGCCGGCGTGGGCATGTACCCGGTCCGCAATCGGTGCCGCTGCCAGCGGCACCAGCAGGAGACCGAGGAGGACCCGTGGACCGTGCAGGCGCCCTGCCCGGTCGGCGCGCGGCGTCGGTCATCCGTCGACGTACCGAACGCCGCAGACCGTGGACCCGGATGGGGACCGTGGGCGCCGCCGCGCACGTCTTCTACGAGCTCCTGTCCGGGGTCGCGATGCCCTTCGCCTCCCGGACGGGTCCCCGAGCCGCGGCGACGTTCTGGGCGGGCAGCACGATGACCGCCTACCACCAAGCCGCCCGGCAGCCGGAGGCGCGCGACAACGTGTTCGCCGCCCTCAACGGCCTCTACCTGTCTGCCGTGATCGCGCACTTCCTCAGCTGGCCCAGGACGACGCGGAGGGGCCTGCCGTGGCTGATCGAGTGCGAGGGGCTCACCGGGCCGGTCATCGCGCCCTACAACGTGATCCTCCACGTCTCCGCCGCCGCCGCGATCGGGGGGCTGATCGAGAACCGCCGTGGCCGGGCGTGGGGGGCGCTGGTCCCGGTGGTGACCGTGCCGTGGCTGCTCCGTGAGCAGCGGCGGGAGTTCGGCCGCCTCCTCGTCCAGGCCCAGACGCACCCCGGCTGGTGGAACCGCCGGCTCAGGAGCCGGGTCACGCCCGCCTGAACCGGCCCAGGTCCACCTCCCGGTCGCGCTCGGTCGGGTGTGGCACGAGGCTCGGCGGCGTTCTGCTGCAACGGGTTTCACAGGGCGCGGCCGACCGCGACGTCGACGCAGCGCTGCCACGAGAAGCGCTGGCCCGAGCCGTCGAGGACCACGCCGCGACCGCGGGGTCCCGGCCGGGAAGGCCAACCCCCCTCAGTCCGGCAGCTGTGGCCGTTCGCCGAGGACGTTGACGTAGAGGGCGTTGCGCAGGGCCAGCTCCCGCGGGTCGTCCCAGAGCCGGAAGCCGCTCCGGTTCATCGCGTAGGCGAAACCGATGCCGGTGTCCGGGTCGGCGAACCCGAAGGAGCCGCCGGTTCCCATGGTCCCGAAAGCCCGATCGGCGGAGGAGCCGAAGCGGAACTGCGGGAACGGCTTGATGTAGCCCAGGGAGTAGTGGGTCTCGACCCGGAGGACGAGGTCCTTCGTCCCGCCGCTGGGCGGCGCCGCGGGCCGGGTCAGGGCACCCAGGGTCACCGGGTCCAGCCCCAGCGCCGCCCCGCCGGTTGCGAGCTCGCCGTAGAGGCGCGAGACCGCGCGGACCTCGCCGGTGCCGTTGGCGGCCGGGATCTCCGGGGCCAGCACGTCGGCCCGGTTGTAGTTGTCGATGACCCCCAGGACAGCGGGGTTCTTGAACGCCCGCCCGGTCAGGCTCCGCGGGTTGAGGAAGCCGAGGACGAACGCCGGCGGCATCTGCCGCAGGTGCAGGACGAGCTCGGCCGGCTTCCAGCCGTGGATGACCGCCCGCCGGTCGGGGTCGAGGTCGACCGGGAGACCGAAGAAGAAGTCCAGCTGCAGCGGTCCGGAGATCTCCTCGGCGAAGAACTGCCCGAGGGTCCGCTGCTGGGGATCGATCCGGCGCAGCAGTTCGCCCTCGTACCAGCCGAGGGAGATGCCGTGGTACCCGTGCTGGGTCCCCGGCGCCCAGCCGGGTGCCTGCGCGGCGAGGGCGTCGGCCATGACGGCCCGGTCGGCCAGGTCGGTGACCGACAGCGGGCGGTCGATGACGGCCAGGCCCGCCTGGTGGGACAGCAACTGGCGGACGGTGACGTCCTCCTTGCCCGCCTGCGCGAACTCGGGCCAGTAGTCGGCCACCGCTCGGTCGTGGTCGAGCAGGCCGCGGGCGTGCGCCACCGCCATCGTCGCGGCCGCGACTCCCTTGGAGGTGGAGAACATCGTGACGACGGTGTCGCTCTCCCAGGGCTTCCGTGCGACGCCGTCCCGGTAGCCACCCCACAGGTCGACGACCTTCCGGCCGTTCCGGTGGACGACGCAGGCGGCGCCGATCTCGCCGCGTTCGGCGAAGTTCCGGCGGAACGCGTCGGCCACCGCGCCGTAGCCCTCGTCCACGTCGCCGTGCACGAGGTCCGGCGCGACGTCCACCTTGAGCACCATCGACCGTCCTCTCCTCCTCGGGTGACTACGCGCCGGCGGGCGCCGGGGGGCGCGGACCCTCGGGTCGGGTGTCCAGCCACGACCGGATCCGGTCGTAGACGTGCGGGTGGTTGAGCAGGTCGAAGTGGTGCAGTCGGCCCAGCCGGTGGACGTGGTCGGGCGGGAAGGGGAGCCGGTCGTCGTCGCCGGAGTCGCCGGTGGCGCTGCGCGGCGGCACGAGCAGGTCACCGAGCAGGTCGGCGGTCCGCGCCGTGGGGTCGGCGGCCAGGGTGCCCAGGACGACGAAGTGCCGGGCGCCGTCGTGCAGCGGCACGTGCGTGTGTCGGCCCGGCGTGCGGTCGTCCAGGTCCCGGCCGGACCAGTCGTCCTCGACCAGCGTGCCCCGGCGCAGATCCTTGATGCCGACGCTGCGGGCGGCCAGCACCTTGGCCAGGGGCCGAGTCTCGGGCAGGCGGGCCAGGGTGTGCGTGAGCGCGTGCGCGCCGCGCTCGAGCGGCGCGCCCAGGTGCGGGGTGCCCAGGGTGATGGTGTCCCGGACCAGCCGGGTCCACGGGTGGGCCTCGTCGGTGCCGCCGCGGGCGTTGTGCAGTGCGCTGCGGGCGACAAGTCCGCCCATCGAGTGCCCGATGACGACGACGTCCTGGACCGGGAC
Source organism: Geodermatophilus maliterrae (assembly GCF_041018925.1). Taxonomy (NCBI): domain Bacteria; kingdom Bacillati; phylum Actinomycetota; class Actinomycetes; order Geodermatophilales; family Geodermatophilaceae; genus Geodermatophilus; species Geodermatophilus maliterrae. The sequence continues at coordinate 14,245 of NZ_JBFNXQ010000086.1, read as the reverse complement.
CGGCCAGGCCTCGACGAGGGCGTCGAGCAGGTCGGCCAGCCGGCGGCCGTTGTCGGAGATGTGCAGCCCGGTGTTGTACCGGAGGAACACCGGCGTCAGGCCGAGGTCCTGCTCGAGCAGGGTGCCGTAGGTGATGCCCGGCCGGCCGTGGTGGCGATCGGACTTGTAGCACCAGGCGCCCTCGGTCTCGGTCAGCCCGTGCAGGAACACGGCCAGCCGGCCGGACGGGTCCGGGAAGGCAGCCGCGATGGCGTCGGCCTCGACCGGCACGGCCTGTCCGGCCTGCCGGACGGTCATCGTGGTGGCCAGGGCCGGGGTCTCACGGTCGAGCAGGTCGCCGTGGGCGCCGTTCAGTATGGCCAGCGCGACACGGGCGGCGGGGGTGTCTTCCAGGGGGCGGCCGTCCACCCGCCGTGACGCGAGTGCGCCGAGGGCGGAGGCGCCGGCGCCGAGGGCGGCTCCGACGGTGCGGTAGGTCAGCCAGGACACGGTGTCGTGGACGACCTGGACCGGTCGGGCGGCCGGGCCGACGCCGGCGAAGGCCCGTCCGGCGATGCCGGCGTGCAGCTCGGAGATCCGGGTGGTCCCGCCGCTCAGCACGAGGCCGGCGAGGCGGGAGACGGCAGTGGCTTCGTCGGTGCGCATGGGGGCTCCTCGTGCAGGGGGTGGAGACGGCGGGTCCGGCTCAGGCGAACGCGCCGACGCCGGTGATGTCGCGGCCGACCAGGAGGGTCTGGATCGTCTCGGTGCCCTCGTAGGTGTGGATGGCCTCGACGTCGGCCAGGTGCCGCATGACGTGGTTGTCGAGCAGGATGCCGTTGCCGCCGAGCAGGTCGCGGGCCTCCAGGCAGATCTGGCGAGCCTTGCTGGTGTTGTTCAGCTTCGCCAGCGACGCGACGGTGTCGTTCAGCTCGCCCTTCTGGTGCAGCTGGGCCAGCCGCATGCAGAACAGCTGCATCCCGACGACCTCCTGCAGCATGTGCACCAGCCGGGCCTGGACCAGCTGGAACTCCACCAGGCGCTTGCCGAACTGGGTGCGCTGCGAGGCGTAGGTGAGCGCGGCGTCGTAGGCGGCGACGGCGTGGCCGAGCGCGCTGAACGCGCACTGGCTGCGGGTGCCGGCGAGCACCTTGCCGGTGTCCTTGAAGCTGCGCGCGCCGGGCAGCCTGTTCTCGGCGGGGATGCGGACGTCGCGCAGCGCGATGTCGGCCTGCCAGACCGCGCGGACCGAGCCCTTGCCGGTGATCACGGTGGCCTCGTAGCCGGGCGTGCCCTTCTCGACCAGGTAGCCGCCGACGCGGCCGTCCTCGCCGCGGGCCCACACCACCACGACGTCGGCGATGCTGCCGTTGCCGATCCACCGCTTGGCGCCGTCGAGCACGTAGGTGTCCCCGTCGCGCACCGCGCTGGTCTCCAGCAGCAGGGAGTCCGAGCCGTGGTCGGGCTCGGTGAGGGCGAAGGCGCCGAGTGCCTCGCAGCGGGCCAGCGCGGGCAGCCACCGCTGCTTCTGCTCCTCGGAGCCGAAGTAGTCGATCGAGCGCATCGTCAACCCCGCCTGCACGCCGGCGAACGTGGCGAGACTGCCGTCCCCGCGGGACAGCTCCATCGCCACCAGACCGGCACTCGCCGCGGTCATGCTCGGCACGCCCGGGTAGTCGATGCCGTCGCTGACCAGCCCGAGCTCGCCCATCCGGCGCACCAGCTCGACGGGGAACTCCGCCCGCTCCCAGAAGCCGTTGATCTCCGGCAGGACCTCATCGTCGACGAACGCCCGGGTCCGCTGCAGGTAGTCGCGCTCCTCGTCGCCGAACTCGGCGGCGATCCCGACGAAGTCCGTCCCCAGGGCCGCACCCACGTCAGGACTGCTCACGTCGGGAGTGCTGACGTCGGGTGTGCTCACGTCGGTCACGTGCGTCCTCGCATCCGCCGGCTCGACGGGACGGCGCGCCGTCCCGCTGGTACCGGGAGCGTGCCCCGACCCCCCGCGGCGTGCAACATGGAGGGGTCGATGTTGCATCAGGTGCGGCGGCCGCCCAGCAGTAGGCGCAGCACGGCCTCGGCGCGGCGCGCCTCGGGCTGCTCGCCGAGCAGCACGTCGAGGTAGGTGTAGGACTCGATGACCCGCACCACGACGTAGGCGAGCTCGTGGGGGTCCATCGGGACGTCGAGGCGGCCGGCAGCCGTCTCTTCCCGCAGCAGGTCCTCGACGGCCTGTAGGAGGCGCGGCTGGAAGCCGGCGGCGCGGTGGGTGAGCAGCCGCATCACGAGGTCGGTGTCGACGGCGAGCAGGTGCTGCATGCCGGGGTTCGCCAGGACGCACTCGATGAACCCGACGATGACCGCGACGGCCCGGTCGGCGGTGGGTGGGACCTCGGACCGCAGTGAGCCCAGGGCCTCGTCGGCCATCGACCACAGCACCTCGACCAGCAACCGCTCCCGCGAGCCGACCCAGCGGTACAGGGTGACCCGGTTGACGCCGAGCTCGGCCGCCAGCGCCCCCATCTCCAGCCGCTCCCCCGCCACGAGGCGCCGGCGGGCCAGCCGCAGCACCTCCGGCGGAACCCGGGGCTCCTCACGGGTGGGTGGCGACGCAGGCGTCGCGGACTCGCTGCTCACCCTCCGAGCATGACAGCGCCGTTCCCGCTCCGGTCCTGCGTGCCCCGGCTGCGCGTGCCACTCTCGCGGCGTGGCGACCACGGAGCGGATGGCCAGTGCGGATTCGGCCTGGCTGCACATGTACCGCCCGACCAGCCTGATGGTCGTCACCTGCGTCTTCTGGTTCGACGAGCCGCTGGACCGGGACCGGGTGGCCGCCGCCTTCGCCGAGCGCCTGGGACCGGCCTTTCCCGCTTCGCGCTGGAGCGCCTGTGGGAGCGATTCAGGGAGGCTGCGGGCGAGGTCCGCCTGAGCGACGAGTTGATAGCCGAGCGCCGCCTGGAAGCCGCCGCGGCCGACCGTGCCGACCTCCGCGACGAGGTCGTCATCGAGCGTGGCTTCGATCCCTCGTCGCAAGGCGGCGGGCCACGCGGCGAGTGATCAGTTGCAGGTCGGCAACAACCTCGAGGCATCGCCGTGGACTCCGGACGCGGCCGCGTCGCCGAGTGAGGCCGTCGTATCACGATGCAGCGGCGAGCCGATCGATCGTGGGCCGTCGGCGCCCGCGGCTCGCGCGGTGACTCCGGCCCGCGGCAGGTGCCCTCAGTCGGCGATCCGCTGACACTCCTGACAGCGGGAGACCGCACGCGCGCCCCGCCAGTCCATGTCGGCGATCGCCGTGACCAGTGTGCCGCAGACTGACGCCGCCAGGCCGTCCACGACCGGCCGGGACACCGCATGCGCCACACTCACGACACCCTCGCCGTCCCGGTCGAGCACGAGGCGGTGGCGCTCCACCGAGGCGACGTGCGCGCCGGTCACATACCCACTGGCCGTCATGTCAGCAGCCTCGCCCTGCCACGTGTCCCGCACATGACGGCCTCCGCGCCGAGGACCTAGAGCGAGTGATCAACTACCCGGCGTTCCGTATCAGCACGCGACCGTCCCATTGCGCCTTCGGGGCCATCAGCCCGGTGTGCCACGCCGCGGATGTCCTCGATGGTCTGCACCAGGTGCGGCGCTGTGATGGCGGGGATCGAGGGCGCAGACGCGGTGTGTCGGTCAGCGCCCATCGGGCCCGTCGCGTCAGCGTCCGGCCATCCTGCGGCGGGTCATGATCGCAACTCGGGGCGCATAAACAATCTCGGGCACTGGCGTAATGCTGGGGACATCGCTCGGCATCACGTCGCCCCCAGCTTTCTGCTGGCACGCAGGGACGCGCGCATTCATCGCTCTCCCGCCTACCCAGGAGAATTCAGATGGCTCAGAGCGAGGCAGTCCACACTCCGCCCCCGGCCGGCCTGTCGCCCCCGGACCACGCCACCGGTCGAAGCGTCGACGCCGCCACCCGGGAGACGCTGGAGGACTACACCCTCCGGTTCGCCCCCCGGCACTACCGGCGGTGGACGCCAGGGGTCGTCGCCATCTCCGCCCTGGGCGGGATCGCCTACCTCGCCGACTTCGCGATCGGCGCCAACATCGGCATCGCCTACGGCACCACCAACGCCCTGTGGGGCATTGCGATCTTCGCCGTCGTCGTCCTGCTGACCGGCTTCCCGCTGGCCTACTACGCAGCCCGCTACAACCTGGACCTCGACCTGGTGACCCGCGGCAGCGGCTTCGGCTACTACGGCTCGGTCGTCACCAACGTCATCTTCGCGACGTTCACCTTCATCTTCTTCGCCCTCGAGGGCGCCATCATGGCCCAGGGGCTGGAACTCGGACTCGGCATTCCGCTGTGGCTGGGGTACGCCCTGTCCACCGTGATCATTTTTCCGCTGGTCATCTACGGCATGAAGGCACTGGCCACGTTGCAGGTGTGGACGACGCCGCTGTGGCTGGTGCTCATGGTCCTCCCCTTCGCCTACCTCGTGATCAGTCATCCGGAGTCGGTCGGGGACTTCTTCGCCTATCAGGGCGAGGACGGCACGGCGCCGAATGTCGGCTCGGCGCTGCTGGCCGCCGGCGTGTGTCTCTCATTGATCGCCCAGATCGCCGAGCAGATCGACTACCTGCGCTTCATGCCGCCCAAGACCGCGGCCAATCGGCGCCGGTGGTGGGCCGCCGTGCTCCTCGCCGGCCCGGGCTGGGTGCTCTTCGGTGCGGCCAAGCAGGTGATCGGCCTCTTCCTGGCCGTGTACCTGATCGCCCACGTCGCCGACGCCGCGGCGATCGCCAACCAGCCGGTGCACCAGTTCCTGGAGATCTACCAGGACCTCGTGCCGGCCTGGCTGGCGATGACCCTGGCCGTCGTCCTGGTGGTGATCAGCCAGGTGAAGATCAACGTCACCAACGCCTACTCCGGGTCGCTGGCCTGGACGAACTCCTTCACGCGGGTCACCGGCCACTACCCGGGCCGGCTGGTCTTCCTCGGCGTGAACCTGCTGATCGCGCTCGTGCTGATGGAGGCGAACATGTTCGACTTCCTCAACACCATCCTCGGCTTCTACGCCAACTGCGGCATCGCCTGGGTCGTGGTGGTGGCCAGCGACATCGCGATCAACAAGTACCTGCTGGGCATCTCCCCCAAGGAGCCGGAGTTCCGTCGCGGCATGCTCTACGCGGTCAACCCGGTCGGCTTCGGGTCGATGCTCATCTCCGCCGGCGTCTCGATCCTGGTGTTCTTCGGGGGCCTCGGTGAGACCCTCCGGCCCTATTCACCGCTGGTGGCGATCGTCCTGGCCCTGGTGCTGCCTCCGATCTTCGCCGTGGCCACCCGTGGGCGCTGGTACCTGCGGCGCACCGACGACGGCATCGATCTGCCGATGTACGACCAGGACGGCAACCCCTCCGACGAGGTGCTCACCTGCCACGTCTGCGGCCAGGACTACGAGCGTCCGGACATGGTCGCCTGTCAGGCGCACGGCGCGCACATCTGCTCCCTGTGCCTGTCGACCGACCGGACCGGCGAACACGTCCTGCCTGAGGAGCAGCCGGCGTCCGCCTCCCCGCCGGCAGTCACCACAGAGCCGGCCCGGTGACCTGCGAGGCATGCGGCGACTGGTCGGTGCCCCGGCACCGTGGCCCCAGCCCTGATCGAGGAGCGCCGGGTGGCCATCGACGTGTACCGGTGCGCTGACCACGGGAGGCTCGAGGAAACCAGCCTTGGGCACCGCACCCGGCAGTGGATCCGCCGCGGCTGCTCCGCCGTGGCGGCCGGGTGGTCACCGCTCCCCGGCTGGCCCGGGTCGGCGGTCCCCTACGCCCCCCGAGCAGGCCTCCTTGCTGGGCTCAGCGCCCATCGAGGGCCGGGTGTCCGGGGTGGCCGACATCCCGAGCCCCTGCCCGACGGTCTACATCCCAACCGGGTTCTCCGACCCGGACGTCGAGCCGTCGGCCGCGGGCCCGGTCCGTATCGACCCGGGCCCCGGGTCGCCGCCGTCCGGCTTCTGATCCGGCGGCCCTGCGGGCGCCGGGGCGCCGTGCCCGTTCCACCTCGACCCCGTTCACCACTGCAACGAAGGAGTTCCCGTGCCCGAGGTCATCTTCGAGGTCCACCGTGATCTCAGTGTGTCGATGCGCGACCAGGTGGTGCCCGGGCACAACCGCTGGCACCCGGACATCCCTCCGGCGGCGACGGTCAAGCCCGGCGCCTCCTACTGGATCGAGTGCAAGGACTGGACCGACGACCAGGTCCGCAACAGCGACGACGCCGACGACATCCGGGACATGAACATCGACCCCTGCCACATGCTCAGCGGTCCGTTCGCCATCGAAGGCGCCGAGCCCGGTGACCTGCTCGTCGTCGACATCGTCGACATCGGGCCGTTCCAGGAACAGCCCTGGGGCTACACCGGGATCTTCGCCAAGGACAACGGTGGCGGATTCCTCACCGACTACTCTCCTCAGGCGTCCAAGGCGATCTGGGACTTCGACGGCATCTGGACCAGCTCCCGGCACGTGCCCGGTGTCCGCTTCATCGGCAACTCCCATCCGGGCCTCTTCGGCTGCGCGCCGTCCCCGGACCTGCTCACCGAGTGGAACCGCCGGGAGCAGGCCCTCATCGACGCCAACCCCGACCGGGTCACCGGCGACGCCCCCGCCCACCCCGGCGACGTCCCCGGGGCACCCCAGGCCCCGCCCTCGCCCTCCCGCCGCTGCCCCAGGACGCGCTGCTCGGCACCCTGTCCGGCAGCGCGTTCGACCAGGCCGCCGCGGTCGCGTGCCGCACCATCCCGCCCCGCGAGCACGGCGGGAACGTCGACATCAAGGACCTTGGCGTGGGCAGCCGGGTCTACATGCCCGTCTACGTTTCCGGCGCCAACTTCTCCATCGGCGACCTGCACTTCGCCCAGGGCGACGGGGAGATCACCTTCTGCGGCGCCATCGAGATGCCCGGCTTCATCGACCTGCACTTCGACCTGATCAAGGGGGGATGGAGCGCTACAAGCAGTCCATGCCGTTCTTCAAGCCCGGCCGCGTCGGCCCGAACTACTCCGAGTTCATCACCTTCGAGGGCATCAGCGTGGAGGACGGCAGGAACTACTACATGAACGCGACCGTCGCCTACCGCCAGGCCTGCCTCAACGCCATCAACTACCTCATGCCCGCCATGAACTGGACCTTCGAGCAGGCCTACCTGTTCCTCGGCGCCGCCCCCATCGAGGGACGCATCGGCGGCGTCGTGGACATCCCCAACAGCGCCGTGTCCCTGAGCATCCCGCTGTCCATCTTCGACCGGAACATCCTCCCCGCGGGCGCCGGCGGCGGCCGCGACCTCACCGCCGACTGATCCGCACCGGTGCTCCGGGCCCCACCGGCCCGGAGCACCGGCCAACCCTCCCGAGAGGAGCACCGTGCCGGTATACGAGTTCCGCTGCCCCCGCTGTGGTTCCCTTCGACCTCCAGCGCTCCCTGCAGGAGGAGCGGCACGCCACGCCCTTGCCCCACCTGCGCGCGGGCCGCCCCACGCAGCTACGCCGTGGGCGGAGGGGTCGGCCTGAGCGGCCCGCTGCGCGGCGCCGGTCAGGCCAACCGCGACCGGGTGGACCGCGCTCGCAGCGGTGCGCCGCGCGTCACCGGCGTCCCGGCGGGGAGGCGGCCCCCCAGGTCCGCGGGGCACGGCCACTGACTTCGCAGTGCTGACGACCTCCGGACCGGGCCGAGGTCCACCGGGTCATCCAGGACCAGCTGTGCCTCGGCATCGTGCGGACGGAGTCCCACCAGCAGGACCGGCAGGTCATCGAACAGCTCCTGGACGCGGGAGCGCAGGGCGTGATCCTCGGCTGCACCGAGGTCGAGCTGCTCGTCGGGGCTGAACACGGTCCCGTCCCGGTCGTCCCGACCACGAGAGTGCACGGGGAGGCGGCGGTCACCGCCGCGCTGAACGGCCTGCCGATCGGATCACCCGTCGCTCGAGCAGATCGGTACCACCGCGCTCACGAGGCGCTGGACGCGAGGTGCTCGTCACGACCTCTGGAAGCCGCGGGTGCACCCGTGGTCGCGGGACGTGACAGTCGGGTAGCCGGACCGGCCGCGGGTAGAGGGCCTGCATGCCTCCACCGGAGCCGTCCCCGCCCGCACCTCCTGCCGAAGGGGAGATGGTGACCGCCGAGCACGAGGGTTCCGTCGTCGCCGTCGCGATGCTCGACGGCACCCTGCACGCCTTCGACGACACCTGCCCGCACGCCGGCTGCTCCCTGGCAGAGGGCGAGCTGGACGGGCGGACCGTCATCTGTCCGTGCCACATGGCCACCTTCGACGTGACGACCGGCGCCGTCGTGGACGGCCCGGCGCCATCCGGGGTGGCCACCTGGTCGGTCACGGTCGCCGACGGAGCGCTCGTCCTCGGGAAGCCGCAGGAGCCCGGGCCGGCCGAACTCGACCGGGAGGGCCACGAGGACGCCGGGCCCTCATCCGCCGCGCGTCCGGACACGGACGTCACCGTCCTCGTGGAGCGCGAACACGAGGCGATGCGCCGCCAGTTCGAGGCCATCGACTCGCTGAGGGATGCACAGGAGCTGACGGCAGCGTGGGCCACCCTGCGCGACCTGCTCGAGATCCACGCGAGCGCAGAGGAGGCCATCCTCTATCCGAAGCTGGCGCGAGCCGCCGACGAGGGAGCCGAAGAGGCCGAGCACGCGGTCCACGACCACAACGAGATCCGCGACAGCATCCGGGCAGTGCAGGAGCACGCGGTCGGCAGCGAGGACTGGCGGCACGCGCTACGGAGGGCCCGCGAGGTCAACGAGGAGCACCTGCAGGAGGAGGAGCGTGACCCCCTGCCCCTCTTCCGCGAGAACACCGACCGGGCGCGCCGGGAGGAGCTCGGCCAGGAGTGGCTGGACTTCCACGAGCAGCACCACCACGCGCGGGGACTGGCCGGAGAGGACGTCGATCCCCGCAGCGTGGTCGAGGGCCGCAGCTGAGCGTCCTCACGCCCATCCCGCTGCGCCGCTCCTCACGGGAGCACGGCTCGGGCACTGGCCACGGAGGACCGGTCCGCGCACCCTCAGCAGGGTCGAACCGCGCCCCGCTCCCGTCGGGCCGTTGACGACGCGACTGGGTGCTCCGGGTCCGCCCGCCCGGGGCACCAGAGCTGTCGGGGCGAGCCCGCATCGTCCTGGCACGAGTCTGGACGCCGCGTCACCCCTGAAGGCTGCCTCGGAGACACCTCGACGCCGACCTGCTGGACAGCCAGCTCGAACGGTTCGGCGGCGCAAACGATCCGATCCCGACCTGCGCCAGCGACCCCACCGCCGCGGCAGCCGCACCCCGCCGGCACCGGCGGACCACCGGCGCCCCCGGACACCGCTGAGCACGCCGGGCGGACGCGCCGCACCGGCCCGCCACAAGCCCGCCTCCATCGCCGGTCCCGTGGCACTCGGCCCGACGCGCTCGAGCGCAGCGTCGTGTCTGATCAGAGGATGTAGAGCATCTCCTGATAGGTCGGCAGGGGCCACAGGTCGTCGGCGACCAGGCCCTCGAGCACGTCGACCGCGGCCCGCACCGCCGCCATCGCCGGCAGCAGTGCGTCCTGCGCGTGCTGCGCCTCGTCCATCGCCGTCTCGCCGTGGTGCTCGCCCAGTGCCGAGCGCAGACCGGCCAGCGCCACCCGCAGCTCGGTCAGCGGACGGGTGGCCTCGTCCAGCGCCGACGTGTCGGCCTCCACGCCGGCGGCTCTGAGCGCCCCGATGTTCTGCGCGACCTCGGTCTGGTGACGCACCGCCGCGGGGAGGACGGACGTCGTCCCGATCTCCAGGGTCAGGCGCGCCTCCACGCCCACGGTCAGCGCGTAGTGCTCGAGCCCGACCTCATACCGGCTGTGCATCTCCTGCTCGCTGAACACCCCGTAGATGCTGAACAGCTCCATCGCCGACTCCGAGACCAGCTCGGGGAGCGCATCCAACGTCGTCCTCAGGTTCGGCAGCCCACGCGCCGCCGCCTCGACCTGCCAGTCGTCGGAGTAGCCGTCACCGTTGAAGACGACGGCGCCGTGGTCGGTGATGATCTCCTCGAGGAGCTTCTGCACCGCGACGTTGAACTCGGTACCGGCGGCGACGGCGGTCTCCAGCTCCGTGGCGATGTGGTCCAGCGCCTCGGCCATGATCGTGTTGATCGTGACCATCGGGCCGGCGACCGTCTGCTGCGAGCCGGGGGCCCGGAACTCGAACCGGTTGCCGGTGAACGCGAACGGGCTCGTCCGGTTCCGGTCGCCGGGGTCGGTCGGCAGGACCGGCAGGGTGTCGACGCCGATGATCAGCGTCCCCTTCTCCTTCGACGACGTGGCCCCGCCCTTGGCCACCTGGTCGAAGACGTCGGCGAGCTGGTCCCCGAGGAAGATCGAGATGATCGCCGGGGGTGCCTCGTTGGCGCCGAGGCGGTGGTCGTTGCTCGCCGAGGCGACCGAGGCCCGGAGCAGACCGCTGTACCTGTGCACCCCGCGGATCACCGCGGCACAGAACACCAGGAACTGCGCGTTCTCGTGGGGGGTGTCCCCCGGCAGCAGCAGGTTGCCCTCCGTGGCGTTGCCGAGGGAGAAGTTGACGTGCTTGCCCGAGCCGTTGATGCCCTCGAACGGCTTCTCGTGGAAGAGGCACTCCATGCCGTGCTTCCGCGCCAGCCGCTTGAACGTCGTCATCAGCAACTGCTGGTGGTCGGCGGCCACGTTCCCGCGCTCGAACATCGGGGCGATCTCGAACTGCCCGGGGGCGACCTCGTTGTGCCGGGTCTTGGCCGGGATACCGAGCTTGAACAGCTCCCGCTCGGTGTCCATCATGAAGCCCAGCACGCGCTCGGGGATGGCCCCGAAGTAGTGGTCGTCGAACTCCTGCCCCTTGGGCGGCTTCGCGCCGAACAGGGTGCGGCCGGCGTTGAGCAGATCCGGCCGGGCCAGGAAGAAGTGCCGGTCGACCAGGAAGTACTCCTGTTCGGGGCCGCAGTAGGACACCACCGCGTCCGGCGCGGCGTGCCCGAACAGGCGCAACACCCGCTCGGCCTGTCTGGCCATCGACTGCTGAGAGCGCAGCAGCGGGGTCTTGTGGTCGAGAGCATCGCCGTTCATCGAGACGAAGACCGTCGGGATGCAGAGGGTGTTGCCGTTGGCGCTCTCCAGGACGTAGGCCGGGCTGGTGACGTCCCAGCCGGTGTACCCGCGGGCCTCGAAGGTGTTGCGCAGCCCGCCGCTGGGGAAGCTGGAGGCGTCCGGCTCGCCCTGGGCCAGGGTCTTGCCGGCGAACTCGGCCAACGCCGATCCGTCGCCGGCTGGTTCCAGGAAGCTGTCGTGCTTCTCCGCGGTCAGCCCGGTCAAGGGATAGAAGACGTGGGCATAGTGCGTCGCCCCCTTCTCCATCGCCCAGTCCTTCATCGCCGCGGCGACGGCGTCGGCGACCAGCGGGTCCAGGCGCGCGGCGTGGTCGATGGTGGCGAGCACGGACTTGTAGACCGCCTTGGGCAACCGCTTCTGCATCTCGGCCTTGCTGAAGACGTTGGCGCCGAAGACCTCACCCGGGGTCTCGCCGGCCGTGAAGCTCACGGCTGGGGGCGCATAGGCCTCGACGCCCTTGATGGCCTGCGTACGAACGGCGTTCCCGCTCACGGCGGCTCCTCTGGGATGGCGGTGCGTTCCGCGGGAACCCCGGCAGAACCCGACGCCACCAACCTAGGAACGCCCCGCACCGAGGGCGTTTCGCGCCAGTGAACACCGGGCTCGCGATGAGTGCCGCCACTGCTTGGCACTTGAGACGACGGCCGGCGCTCCGGTTGTGCTCGACGTCGCCGAGGTCAGCGGAACAGTTCCGGTCGCGAGCTCGCCGAGCATCGCCACGGACAGAATGCCTGTGTTACATCTGCGTAACACAGGCGTGTCAATGCAGCGTTCGGGAAAACTGGCGACCATGCCGGAGGACTGGCGGAACCAGCTCGAACTCCACTCCCTGGGCACGTGCATGAGAGCGTGCCTGGTCTATGAACTGGTCGCCCAACGCGTGGCCGGTCAACCGGTCGAAGTCACCACGGCAGCACTGCGATCCGCGGCCCGGGCTGAGGGACTGGACACCCGCCAATCCTGGATCGGCGCGGCCGCGTTGCAGATGAGCCGGGAGAGCAGCCCTGCACGCCCGTGACCGCTATGCGCCGTCACCGTCCCGGGACGGCGCGAATGCCGGACTCGGCCGCGGCCGACTGCGCGCGGAACCGGTCTCCGGAGGTGGCCGCCCAGCTCCGATCCGCCAGCGCTCCTGACAACGGGGGACAGCACGCGCGTCAGCCCAAGCCATCACGGTGATCGCGGTGACCAATGAGATTTTCCCACCAGGAATCTGAACCCCGTTGAAGGGCGCAGTTGGCGTCGCTGGTCAGCGTCCCGGGCGTGTGCCGGGGAGTGGACTTGCTGCTGTTCGAGGAAGCCGCCTGCGACGACTGGCTAGGCCAGGCCAGGCCGGTGGCCCGTAGCGGAGATGACCGGTGTACGCCTGGCTTCTGGGTTCACCTCATCGGGGTGGCGTGCGGCGGCGGCGATCTCGACGCGGAGCCGGTCGATGGACGTCAGCAGGGCGCCGTGTTGTTTCCATGCGGCCTGGTCGATCTGGGGGGCGACGGTGAGGAGGGTGTTGATCCGGTGGCGCTGGTCGTCCAGCTCGGCGAGGTGGGCCTCGACGGCGAGTCGGGCGGCGTCCGGGTTGGCGCCGGTGGCGATGGGGGTGACGCTGTGGAGCGCGGCCGCGGCGGTGGTCAGTAGGTCGGCCAGCGCGGCGCGCTGTTCGCTGGTGTAGGCCGCGGACTGCTCGGCGGGGGGCATGAAGTAGGTGCGGTCGAGGACCGCGCGCGCCAGCGTGCGCAGAGTCAGGTGGCAGCGTTCCAGCCCGGTCAAGGTGGTGCGCAGCCGCGGTTGGGCGTCGCGGGCGCTGCGGGCATGGGGGTGGAGCCGGGCGCTCTCCTCGACCCGGGCCACGGTCAGATCCGCGCGGAGCACCTCGTCGCGGACGGCACGGGCCTGGGTGAGCCAGTAGTCGGCCGTCGACCGAGACCAGGGGCCGCGCAAGCCGTCGGCGAAGTCCCGGGCAAAATCCGCCATCCGTTCGGCGAGCTCACCGATGGCCTCGCCGGCCGGCTGCAGGTACAGCGGAGGCGCGACGAGCACGCTGACGGTGATCCCGACCAGCGCGCCGAGCAGCGCCTCGGTCACTCGTGTCAGCGCGAGCGCGCCGCCGGCGCTGACTTCGAGCAGGAGCATCGCGGTGATCGGCGCCTCGAACAGATGCGGGCCCAGCCGCAGGAGCCGGCCGACGACCAGGGAACCGGCGACCACGACGCCCAGACTCCACCAGGTGAGCCCGACGACGTTGGCTACGCCGACGGCCACCAGCACTCCGGCGAGCACGCCGCTGATGCGGCCCAGCCCGTGCATCAGGGTCTTGTACAACGTCAGCTGCACCACCAACAGCGCCATCAGCGGTGCGACGATCGGGTGCTCGCTCAGGTGCAGCACCTCGGCCAGCAGATAGGCCGCGACCACCGCCAGCGTGGCCTTGGCCGTCCGCAGGCCGGGAATCCGGCCCCGGCGCACCAGCGTGGAGCGAACTCGGTCGCGCAGCCGTGCGGATGCTCCGAGCATGAGATGCCTCCAGCTCAGGTCGAGAAATGACAAGGCGGAGGACGGCGTCGTCCAAATCCGTTCGGGGCGGCGGAGCCGCTGGTCGGCAGTGGCCCCGCCAGCCAGGCTGGCGGATCAGCTGTCCGCCGGGCCGGACTAGGCGAGTTGACCGCGATCACGGGCAGTCGTCGAGGCGGCGCCGGATGCGCCGAAGCAGGCCCTGGATTTGCTTGGTCGCCGTGTCGGCATGCCGTCCTTCCCGGTGCTCTGCCGCGTCGTCGCGGGAGTTCGGGAGCTAGGCCTCGCCCGTGCGTTCCAGCGTCACCCAACCCCGTGTCCATCGCGTAACGCTCCCCAGTGACTGTTCTCACCCTCGTGGCCGCGATGTGCAGCCTGCCTGGGCCCCGGCTACCGACCGAGCTAACCCGGTGGCTGTACTTCGGCATCTCACCAGTAGTCCGCACCAGCTCGAAGGGTGCGGTCGGCGCCGCTGGTCAGGGCTGCGGCCAGTCGTTGGCGACTCCGATCACGGCTACTCGGTGCGGGTCCCGCCACGTGGCACTCGCCACCAACGCTGGCATATGCGCCCGACCTGCAGCGATGCCCCTTGGGCCGTCC
>NZ_JBFNXQ010000085.1:0-21117 GCF_041018925.1 Geodermatophilus maliterrae | reverse complement strand
GGGGGGGGGGGGGGGGGGGGGGGGGGGGGGGGGGGGGGGGGGGGGGGGGGGGGGGGGGGGCGGGGGGGCGGGGGGGGGGGGGGGGCGCGGCCCCCCCCCGGCCGCCCCCCCCCCCCCCCCCCCCCCCCGGCCGCCCCCCGGCGCCCCCCCCCCCCGGGGGGGGGGGGGGGCCCCCACGTCGTCGTACGGCCTCCCTGCTGCAGGGCCCCGCCGCGAGCTCGCGAGCGGTGGCGCAGGGAGGTCCTCCTTCAGGAGGTGGGCGCGGCGGCCTCGCAGTTGGCCTGGCCGAACTGCTGGACGGCGGTGCCGTCGGGGCCGCCGGCGACCGTGACGAACTCCTGCGCCGCGGTCTGCAGCTGCTGCTGGCCCTCGGGGGTGCTGGCGTCCACCGAGTTGGCGGTGTCGGCGAAGGTCTGGACGGCGTCGCCGACGACCTGCCAGTTGCCCGCGATCTCCGCCGGCGGCTGGACGCTGTCGAACGCGGCGGCCGCCTGCTGCAGCAGACCCGGCAGCTGCTCGGGTGTGGCGGCGGTCAGCTGGTTGCCCAGCTCGTCGAACTCGGCCGCCTGGGTGCAGAACTGCGCGACGGCGGGGTCGTCGCTGGCCGCCGAGCTGCTGGTGGCGCCGGTGGACGACGCCGCACTGGAGCTGGTCTCGGCGCTGGTGACCTCCGCGGACTCCTCGGCGTTGTCGGACCCCTCGCCCCCGCCGCCGCAGGAGCCGGCGGTGAGCAGGAGGGCGCCGGCCGCGGCGACCAGCACGGGGCGGGACGTGGACCAGAGCGAGCGCATGGACCGAGGCTAGCCGCGGGGTGAGCCGTGCGCGCCCGCGGCCGATAGCGTGCCGGACGTGCACGCCCCGGCCGACCCACGCGTCTCGTGGGCCCTCCCCGCACCCGGCGCGCTGCCGCGGACGGCGGCGCTCGAGCCGCTGGTCACCCGGGTGCTCGCGCCCAACCCGTCGGGGATGACGCTCGACGGCACCAACACCTACCTCGTCGGCGACCCCGGCAGCGGCCAGGCGGTCGTCGTCGACCCCGGTCCCGACGACCCGGCCCACCTGGCCGCGGTGGAGGAGGCGCTGGCCGCCCGTGACGCGCGCTGCGTGGCCGTCCTCGTCACCCACCACCACGGCGACCACGCCGAGGCCGCGCAGCCCTGGGGCGCCCGCTTCGGCGCGCCGGTGGCCGCCGCCGACGTGTCGGTCGCCGGGCCGCGGGGCCGGGTGCTCGAGCCGGGCGAGCAGCTGCGCCTGGCCGGCACCACGCTGGGCGTCGTCCCCACGCCGGGGCACACCGCCGACCACCTGGCCTTCCGGCTGGAGTCGGGCGCGGTGCTGGTCGGTGACCACGTCCTGGGCCGGGGCACCTCGGTGGTCACCCACCCCGAGGGTGACGTCGTCGCCTACCTGGAGTCGCTGCGCCGGGTGCTCGACCTCGGCCCCAGCGCGCTGTACTGCGGCCACGGGCCGGAGCTGACCGAGGACCCCGCCGCCGTCCTCGACTACTACCTGGCGCACCGCGTGTTCCGGGAGGCGCAGCTGCTGGCGGCGCTGGTGCGGGGCGCGGGCACGGTCGACGCGCTGGTGGCCGACGTCTACGCCGCGGTGCCGCAGGCGCTGTGGCCGGCCGCCGCCGAGTCGACCCGCGCCACGCTGGCCAAGCTCGCCGCGGAGGGGCACGTGGAGGTCGACGGCGACCGGGTGACGCTGCCGTGAGCGTGCCCGTCGTCCGGGCCGCCGACAGCGAGCGCGACCAGCGGCGGGCGGCGGCGGCGCTGCGGGCGGCCGGACTGCGGTCCGGCGACCGGCTGCTCGTCTCGGCGGCGTCCTCGCCGGCGCTGCTGGCCGTCGTCCTCGGCGCGCTGCGCACCGGCGTCGTCCCCGTCGTGCTGGACCCCGCGCTCCCGGCTCCCGAGCGGGCCGCGCTCGCGGCGGACGCCGAGCCCGCCCTCGACGTCGGCACCGACCCGGTCCGGCTGCTGACCGGCACCGCGGAGGCGGAGCTCGCCGACGTGCCGCTGGCCCGGCCGATGCACTACACGTCGGGCACCACCGGCCGGCGCAAGGGCGTGTGGTCCGGCGTGCTCGACCCGGACGACGCCCGCGCGCTGGCCGCCGAGGAGATCGACCTCTGGAATTTCGGCCCGGCCGACCGGCACCTCGTGCTCTCGCCGCTGCACCACTCGGCGCCGCTGCGCTTCGCCGCCCACACGCTGCTGGCCGGCGGGGAGGTGCTGCTGCCCGGACCGTTCGAGGCCGACCGGGCCGCCGAGGTGATCCGCACGGCACGGCCGACGACGACCTTCTGCGTGCCCACGCACCTGCAGCGGCTGCTCGGGCACGGCGACGTCGACTGGTCCTCCTTCCGCCGGCTGGTGCACGCCGGCGCGCCGTGCCCGGAGCCGCTCAAGCGGGCGGTGCTCGCCGCGCTGCCGGAGGGCAGCGTGTGGGAGTTCTACGGCTCGACCGAGGCGCAGTTCACCGTCTGCCCACCGGAGCACTGGCTCGCGCACCCCGGCAGCGTCGGCCGCGCCCGGCCCGGCCGGCGGCTGGAGACCGACGAGGGCGGCCAGCTGTGGTGCGCCGTCCCGCGGTGGGCCCGCTTCGCGTACTGGCGCGCGCCGGAGAAGACCGCGGCCGCCTGGCGCGGCGACCGGGTCACCGTCGGCGACCTCGGCCGGGTCGACGACGACGGCACGGTGTGGCTCGACGGCCGCCGCGAGGACCTGGTGATCTCCGGCGGGGTCAACGTCTACCCGGCCGAGGTGGAGGCCGTCCTCGACGCGCACCCGGACGTGGTGGAGAGCGCCGTGGTCGGCGTCCCCGACGACGAGTGGGGGCAGCGGGTGGTGGCCGCCTACGTGGGCACCGCGGACCCCGCCGCGCTGGCCGGCTGGGCGCGCGAGCGGCTGTCGGCGGCCAAGCGGCCCAAGAGCCTGCACCCGGTGGCGGAGCTGCCGCGGACCTCCACCGGCAAGGTGCGCCGGCTGGACCTGCCGGGGGCGCTGGGGCTGTGACGCCCGACTGGGACGTCGTCGTCGTGGGCGCCGGCTCCTCCGGCTGCGCGCTCGCGGCGCGCCTGGCCGACGCCGGACGCCGGGTGCTGCTGCTCGAGGCCGGCGCCGACCACGCCCGGCCCGGCGACTTCCCGCCCGACCTGCGCGACGCGGCCACGCTCGGGGCCACCGTCCCGGGGCACCCGGCCAACTGGTCGCTCAGCAGCGAGCTCACGCCCGGCAGCCGGGTGCCCCTCCCGCGCGGGCGCGGGGTCGGCGGGTCGAGCGCGGTCAACGGCGGCTACTTCGTCCGCGCGACCCCGGCCGACCACGCCGGCTGGGCCGCGGCCGGCAACGACCTCTGGAGCCTGGCCGCCACCCTCCCGGCCTGGTGCCGGCTGGAGGCCGACCGGCAGTACGGCGACCGGCCCGGGCACGGTGCCGACGGTCCGCTGCCGGTCAGCCGCCCGACCGCGGGCTCCCCGCTGACCGACGCCCTCGCCGCCGCGGCGTCGGAGCTCGGCGTCCCCGAGGAGCCGGACAAGAACGCCGGCGGCCCGCCCGGGTGGGGGCCGGTGCCGTTCACCGTGCGCGACGGCGTCCGGGTCAACACCGCGATGGCCTACCTCTCCCCGCGCCGCGGCACCCCCGGGCTGACCGTGCGCGGCGGGGTGCGGGTGCGGCGGGTGCTCGTCGAGCGCGGGCGGGCGGTGGGCGTGGACACCGACGCCGGCCCGGTGCGCGCCGCCGAGGTGGTCCTCGCCGCCGGCGCGGTCGGCTCACCGCACCTGCTGCTGCTCTCGGGCATCGGCCCCGCGGCCCACCTGCGCGAGCACGGGATCGGCGTCGTCGTCGACGCCCCCGGCGTGGGCGCGGACCTCAGCGACCACCCGCTCGTCCACCTGCCGTGGACGCCGGTCGCGGACCTGCCCGAGGGCGACTGGCCGCTGCCGCTGCACAGCGTGCTCAACGCGACGTCGGGGGACTCGCCGGTACCCGGCGACCTCGAGGTGCTGCCGTGGCTGCGGCCGTGGGCGCGCGTTGTCCCCGGCGGGGGCGGCGACGACCGCACCCTGTCGCTGGCCGCGGGCCTCTACCGCGAGGAGAGCCGAGGCCGGCTCGCGCTGGCCTCCGCCGACCCCGCCGCCGCCCCGCGGATTGCGCACGGCTACCTGGCGACGGCGACCGACCGGCGCCGGCTGCGCGAGGCCGTGCGGCTGGCCGCGGCGCTGCTGCGCACCCGCGCGCTCGCCCCGCTGGTCGCCCACCGCGGTGACCCCGCCGGCGACGTCCTCGCCGACGACCGGGCGCTCGACGCCTGGGCCGCGGCGCACCTGGCGACCGCCCAGCACCTGGCCGGCAGCGCGCGCATGGGACCGGACGGCGACCCCGGCGCCGTCGTCGACCAGCACCTGAGGGTCCGCGGCGTCGGGGGCCTGCGGGTCGCCGACCTCTCCGTGCTGCCCGAGGTGCCCACCCGCGGGCCCGCGGCGACGGCGGTGGTGGTGGGGGAGCGGGCCGCCGAGCTGGTGACCGGCGGCTGACCCCTCGGTGCACTTCCGCGGAAGTGCACCGGAGTCGGCTGCGACCTCGTGGCGTGGCTCACATCTCGGTTAACGTCGGCCCTCCGTGTTGCAGCATCCCGAGGAGGACCCGCCCGTGCCGCAGGTGCAGACCGGCCATGTCGTCGAGACCCATGTCGTCGAGACGGTGAAGGGCCCCGTCGACACCGCCGAGCTCGGCCAGACGCTCATGCACGAGCACGTCTTCGTGCTCACCGCCGACGTCCAGCAGAACCACCCCGAGGAGTGGGGCAGCGAGGACGAGCGGGTCGCCGACGCGGTGCAGAAGCTCACCGCGCTGGCCGCGACCGGCGTCCGGACGATCGTCGACCCGACCGTCATCGGCCTGGGCCGCTACATCCCCCGCATCCAGCGCATCGCCGAGCAGGTCGACCTCAACATCGTCGTCGCCACCGGCTGCTACACCTACGACGACGTCCCCTTCTTCTTCCACCACCGCGGCCCGGC
Organism: Geodermatophilus maliterrae; assembly: GCF_041018925.1. NCBI lineage: Bacteria > Bacillati > Actinomycetota > Actinomycetes > Geodermatophilales > Geodermatophilaceae > Geodermatophilus > Geodermatophilus maliterrae. The sequence continues at coordinate 16,091 of NZ_JBFNXQ010000085.1, read as the reverse complement.
GCTCGACGAGGCGGTCGGCGCCGAGGTGCCCGACCCGATGGTCGACATGTTCGTCGGCGACATCCAGGACGGGATCGCCGGCACCGGCGTGCGGGCCGCCTTCCTCAAGTGCGCGATCGACCGCCAGGGGATGACCGCCGGCGTCGAGCGGGTGATGCGCGCCGTCGCCCGGGCCCACCGCGCCACCGGTGCCCCGATCACCGTGCACACCCACCCGGGCAGCCGCACCGGCCTCGCCGTGCAGCAGGTGCTCGGGAACGAGGGCGTCGACCCGCGGCGCGTCGTGCTCGGGCACAGCGGGGACACCACCGACGTCGACCACCTGTCCGAGCTGGCCGAGGCCGGGTTCGTCCTCGGCATGGACCGGTTCGGCATCAACCTGGAGACGACGTTCGAGGCGCGCGCCGACACCGTCGTGGAGATGTGCCGCCGCGGCCACGCCGGGAGCATGGTGCTCTCGCAGGACGCCTCCTGCTACATCGACTGGCTGGCGCCCGGCGTCATGGACCTGCTGCCGCAGTGGCACTACACGCACGTCCACGACGACGTGCTGCCCTACCTTCGCGGGCAGGGGGTGACCGAGGAGCAGATCACCACGATGCTGGTGGACAACCCCCGCCGGTACTTCGAGAACGTCGGCAGGTACTGATGGCACTGCACCCCTTCGACGAGACCGGTGTCGAGCGCGACGCGGCCGGCGTCAAGCACTACACCGACCTGCCCGACTCGGTGGTCGCGATGCTGCGGACGTCGGTGGAGCGCGACCCGCACGGCGAGGCGGTGGTCGAGGTCGACGGGCCGCGCCTGACCTTCTCGGAGCTGTGGGACCGCGCCGCCCGGGTCGCCGGCGGGCTGCGGGCGGCAGGCGTGGGCCGTGGTGACCGGGTGGCGATCCGGCTGGGCAACGGCGTGGACTGGGTGCTCGGCTTCTTCGGCACGCTGATGGCCGGCGGGGTCGCGGTGCCGGTGAACACCCGCTTCACCGACGCCGAGGCCCGCTACGTCGTGGAGGACAGCGGCGCGCGGGTGGTGCTCGAGCCCGGCACCCCGCTGCCGGACGGCGACCCGCACGGCGAGGAGGGCCTGCGGCGGTCGGACCTCGCGGCGATCTTCTACACCTCGGGGACCACGGGCTTCCCCAAGGGCGCGATGACCAGCCACGAGAACTTCCTGAGCAACACCGAGACCGCCCGCCGGGTGGTGGGGCTGGCCGGGCACGACGCGTCGCTGCGCAACCTCATCAGCGTCCCGCTGTTCCACGTCACCGGCTGCAACAGCCAGCTGCTCGTCGCGCTGCAGGGCGGGGCCGCGGCGGTGGTGCTGCCGGCGTTCGAGGTGGGCCGCTTCCTGCGGGTGGTCCCGGAGGAGCGGATCGCCGTGGTCACGTCGGTGCCGGCGGTCTTCTGGCTGGCGATCAGCCAGGCCGGGTTCACCGACGTCGACGTCAGCGGCGTGCGGTTCGCCACCTACGGTGGCGCGCCGATCGCCCCGGACCTGGTGCAGCGGATCAAGCACGCGTTCCCCGCGGCCCGCGTGGGCAACGGCTTCGGGCTGTCGGAGACCTCGTCGATCTCGACGTTCCTGCCGCACGAGTTCGCCGACACGCACGCGGACTCGGTCGGCTTCCCCGCGCCCGTCGTCGACCTGCAGGTGGCCGACCCCGACCCGGTGACCGGCGTCGGGGAGCTGCTCATCCGCGGGGCGAACGTCGTCCAGGGGTACTGGGGCAAGCCGGAGGCGACGGCGCAGACCTTCGTCGACGGGTGGCTGCACACCGGAGACCTGGCGCGGATCGACGAGGAGGGCTTCACCTACGTCGTCGACCGGGCCAAGGACATGATCAACCGCGGCGGCGAGAACGTGTACTGCGTCGAGGTGGAGAACGTCCTCGCGGCGGCGCCGGGCGTCTTCGAGGTCGCGGTGGTCGGGGTGCCCGACACGATGATGGGGGAGAAGGTGGGCGCCGTCCTGGTGCCGCTGCCGGGCACCGAGCTGGACGTCGACGCCGTCCTCGCCCACGCCCGCGCGCACCTGGCCGACTTCAAGGTGCCGCAGTTCGTGTCCGTGCGTCCGGCGGTCCTGCCGCGCAACCCCGGCGGCAAGGTGCTCAAGCCGGTCCTGCGCCGGGAGACGGAGTGGGGCCGGCCGCTGCGCTGAGGGCTACTGCGCCGACGAGACCGGTCCGGGCTGTCCCGGCGGCGCGCTGTCCGCAGCCGCCGGGACGCCGGGTCAGGGGGCGGTCACTGGACCGCGCGCATCTCCTCGGTGGTGCCGTTCAGCGGCGCCCACGCGTCGGGGTGCGGTCGGCCGGCGTCCGCGACCCAGCCGGCGGGCCGGCCGGGAGCGGGTCGGGTCGCGGGCCGGGCGCTCAGGGTGACGATCAGGGCGAGCAGCAGGAGGAGTCCGACGAGGACACCGCCGATGACCAGGAGCGTCGTGAGCACGTACCGACGGTAGGCAGCGGACCGGTCCGGACCACAGGGCGAAAGACGACGGACCTCGGCGCCGACACGGGCAGGTGTCGCCCGTAGACGGCACGCTCCGGTCGTGTCCGTCCGTCACCGGCCGACCGCGGAGCGCTGTGTCCGGCGTCGCGGACGCCACCCGCCGACTCCGGTGGAGCGGCCGGCGTCCGGGTAGGGCCCCACGCGGTGCCCGGCGGTCGGTGCGCCGGGAGGGGGACACCGTGCAGGACCTGGCGAGGCTGGCCGGCCGGCTCGCGGCGGTGCCACTGGGCACCCTGGCCCGGTGGCGGGGCGGCAAGCCCATGCACCCGCGGGGTGTGGTCCTCGACGCCGTCCTCGAGCGGACCGGGGGACCGCGGGGCTGGGGCGTGCGCTGGCTGGAGGAGCCGGCCCGCGAGCCGGCCGTCGTCCGGCTCTCCCGCGGTGCGGGGCTGCCCGCACCGCTCCCCGACCTGCTGGGTCTCGCCGTCCGCCTGCCCGACGGCGACCGGCCGGTCGACCTGCTGCTGTCGACCGGCGGGACCGGCCGCCGGACCCGGTACCTCCCGGTGCCGCGGGTCGACGCCGCGGCGACCTACTCCTCGTTCATGGGCTACCGGTCGACGGCGGGGACGCTGCGGCTGGCCGCCGTCCCCGACGGGCCCCGGGGTGTGCGGTCGGACCCCGGTCCGGTCGCCGACGCGGTCGCCCGGCGCGGTCTGGCGTTCCGGCTGCTGGTCACCCGCGGGGCGGGGGACTGGGTGTCCTTCGCCCGGCTCGCGCTCACCGCACCGGTGGCCGAGCCCGACCCGGACCTGCGCTTCGACGCCGTCCGCAACCCGCCGCCGGGCCTGCTCGCCGACGGGCCGATGGCGCGTTTCCGCGCACCGGCCTACGCCGCCGCGCGGGAGGGCCGCAGCGGAACCGGGCGCGCCTGACCCACCCCGGTGGAGGGGCGCGGTCCACTCAGGAGGGGTGCAGACGGTTGTGCGCCACCGGGCCTGGGTATCGAGACCCACGGATCTCATCGAGGAGCACCGCCCCGCCGTCGCGTGCTCGACCGCAGGAGGAGTGCACGTCAGCGTGGTCCACGCCCTGCCCTCGTCCGCGTCGCGCGCGCGGATCCGCATCGCCACGGTGCCGCACGGCGACGCCTACGTCGACGCCGCGCTGCCCGGCACCGCGGTGCCCGTGGGCTCGCGGCACGACCCGAGCCCGTGGCTGGACCCGGCCTACCTGACGGCCCACGCGGGCTCGGTCGACGTCGTCCACGTGCACGCCGGCTACGGCCACCTGCCCGAGGACGAGGTGGTCAGCTGGACCGAGGCGGTGCGGCGCACCGGCGTGCCGCTGGTGGTGACCGTGCACCAGTTGCGCGACCCCGACCAGCCGGCCCGCCACCGCCACGACGCCCACCTCGCCGCCCTGCTCGCCACGGCCGAGGTCGTCTTCACCCTGACGCCCGGCGCCGCCGACGAGATCGCCGACCGCTTCGGGCGGACCGCGATCGTCGTGGCGCACCCCTCGGTCGCGGCGCCCGACCCGGACACCGGCGCCGAGCGGGGGCTGGTCGGCCTGGCGCTGGGCACCGCCCGGGCGGCGCTGCCCGACCCGGCGACGCTCCTGCGGGCCGCGCTCTCCGGCGCGGTCTCGGGTGGGGGGCGGCTGCGGGTGTTCGCCGAGCCGGGCCAGCTGCTGCCGGCCGACCCGGACCTCGCCATCGCCGAGGGTCTCGAGGTGGTGACCCGCGACCCGGCGCGCTGGGCGCAGCAGCTGCAGGAGCTGCACGTCGCCGTCCTGCCGGAGCGCTGCGGCACCCACTCGCGCGACCTGGAGATCTGCCGGGACGTCGGTACCCGCGTGGTGGCGCCCAGCTGCGGCTGGTTCGCCGACCAGTGGTCGGAGGTGGTCGTCTACGGCAACGACGAGGAGCACGGCTTCGACCCGGTGTCGCTGGGCGCCGCGGTGGGCGCCGCGCTGACCCGGCCGATGCCGCGGCCGGCCGACCGTGCGTGGCGCGCCGAGCAGCAGGCGGCGGTGCGAGCGGTGCACGAGCAGGTCTACGAGCAGGTGCTGGCCGACCGGTCCGTCAGCGTCTGAGCCCGGCCGTCGTCGGCGGGGTCGCGGCGCCGGCACCGTGCGCGAGGAGAGAGTGTGGGCAGGGGCGGGGTCGAACCGCCGACCTCTCGCTTTTCAGGCGAGCGCTCGTACCGACTGAGCTACCTGCCCCTCCCGGTGCCGGGCACCGGGTGAGCGACCCTGACGGGACTCGAACCCGCGACCTCCGCCGTGACAGGGCGGCGCGCTAACCAACTGCGCTACAGGGCCTCGCTGTGTCGTGCTGTGGTGCGTGCCCCCAACGGGGTTCGAACCCGTGCTACCGCCTTGAAAGGGCGGCGTCCTGGACCGCTAGACGATGGGGGCTCGTGTTCGCCGGGGGCAGCGAGAACTCTACATGCCCCGCGCAGGGGCTCCGACACCACCCTGCCGTCGGGGCGTCGCGGTCGAGTCGCCCGTCGCGGCGCGGCGGCCTCACGGCCCGGACGGGCCCGCGCTGTCCGCTGCTCGTCCCCCGTGATCGTCACCGGGGGACGGTCCCCGCGCCGGCTCCCGGCACCCGAGCCCCGGTACCTCCTGGGTCCCGCGACACGAACGGCACGGTGCCGCCCGGCGGGCGCCCCGGCTGCGACGCTCCCCGCGTGACCCGACGCGTCCTCGTCCCTGCCTGCACCCTCCTCGCCACGACGGTCCTGCTCACCGGGTGCGCCGGGCAGGGGTCGGGGACCGCGTCCGCGTCGAGCAGCGCGTCGTCGAGCAGCACGTCGTCGTCGGGCAGCGCGTCGTCGGCCGCCGAGGAGAGCGCCGCGGCGACCAGCAGCGCGGCCACCGGCCCGGCCGGCGACGACGGCGGTACCGGCGCCCCGGCGTTCCCCGCGAACACCGAGCCCGACACCGCGGAGGCGTCGTCCGACGCCCGCGTCACGGTCGCCGACATCCGCACCGGCCGGCACGACGGCTTCGACCGGGTGGTGTTCGAGGTCGACGGCACCGGGACCCCCGGGTGGGACGTCCGCTACGTCGATGCCGCCTCCTCCCAGGGCAGCGGCGAGCCGGTCGACGTCGCCGGGGACGCCGTCCTGCAGGTGACCGTCACCGGCGCCGGCTACCCGTACGACACCGGCGTCGAGGAGTACGCCGGACCCGACCCGTTGCCGGGACAGGGCACGGCCACGGTCACCGAGGTCGCCTTCGACGCGACCTTCGAGGGGACCACGGTCGCCTTCGTCGGCACCCGCGCGCAGGCGCCCTTCCGCGTCTACCTGCTCGAGGACCCGTCGCGGATCGTCGTCGAGGTCGCCGACCCGGACTGACCTCGGCCCGGCGAGCGGGAGGAGGGGGTCCTCACGTCAGTTGAGCGTGGCGGTGAGCTCGACCGCGTCGCCGGTGACACTGGTGCACTCCAGCGCCAGCGGTCCGGCGGTCACGCTCTCGCCCTGCCCGCAGGACACGCTCGCCCCGCCGACGCTGATGTCGGCCCGGCCGTCCTGCACGCTCCCGAGGGTCACCGTGGTGCCCAGGACCTCGACCTCCGAGCCCGCGCCGTCCAGCGTGATCGTGCACGACGAGGTGGTGCAGGAGAAGTTGTTCGAGGTGAACGAGCAGCCGGTCAGCGGCACGAGGGCGAGCCCCCCGGCGAGCAGGCCGGCGGCCAGGCGAGCGGTGCGCGTCGTCGGGACCATGCCCGCGAGCGTAGGACGGCGCGGTCAGCCGGTCGGGGAGGCCGGCGTCCCGGCGTCCCCGAGTCGGCGTCCCCCGGCTCGGCGTCCCCCGGCTCGGCGTCCCCCGGCTCGGCGTCCCCCGGCTCGGCGTCCCCCGGCTCGGCGTCTCCGGGGTCGGCGTCCCCTGGATCGGTGTCCGGCGGAACGACGGTGCGCACGATCGTCGCCTCGGTCTCGCCCAGCCCGCCCAGCGTGATGTCGTCGTAGGCGACCAGCGCGCCGGTGGCCGGGTCGAGGTAGAGCACCGTGCACGTCAGCGGCTCGGGGTACTCGCCCTGCAGGGCACGCAGACCCGCGCCGCCGGTGGAGCCCTGCACCATGAGCAGCGTCCCGTCGTCGAGCGGCTCGACCTCCCGCTCGTGCGTGTGCCCGGCCAGCACCAGCGGGACGACGCCGTCCAGCGGGGGCGCCTGCTCCGGGTCGTGGACCATCGCGACCGCCGGTGGCTCGGGCAGTTCCGCGGCGACCTCCGCGAGGTCCTCGCCGGTCTGCTCCAGCGGCTCGGCGTCCCCGGTGGCGTCCTGGTCGGGCGTGAAGCGCGGGTCCGGCGTCCCCACCACCGTGATGCCGGCGACCGTCGCCGCCGAGTCGTCGAGCACTGCCGCGTTCGGCTGGGCGGCCACCAGCGCGGCGGTGGCGGCGGAGTCGTGGTTGCCGCGGATGAAGACGTACGGGACGCCGAGCGCGCCGACCGAGCCGATCAGCTGGTTCTCCGGCTCGCTGCCCCAGTCGGTGATGTCGCCGGTGTCGAGCACGCCGTCGACGGCGAACTGGTCGACCACCTGGGCCACCAGGTCGAAGCCGGCCGGGTTGAGGTGCAGGTCGGAGACGTGCAGCAGGGCGACGGTGTCGGCGTCGCCGGCCGGCTGGGGCAGCGCCGAGAGCGCCGCGTAGAGCGTCCCCACGTTGCCGACCAGGTCCTCCAGCGAGGCCCGGTAGGCGTCGAAGCGGGCGACGATGTCGCGGGCGTCGCCGATCAGGCTGGTCGCGTTGACCAGCAGCCCGGTGTAGGTGGGCTGCGACAGTGCCTCGGGGCGCCAGGTGGCGGCGCCGAGCCCGGCGGTGCCGGCCAGCAGGACGACGGAGGCCGCGGCGGCGACCAGCGGCTCGCGCCAGCGCCGGAAGGCCACCAGCGAGATCAGGACGGCACCGCCGATCCCGGCCGCCCCCGTCCTCCAGGCTAGCCGGACGACGGCGTCCTGCAGGTCCTCGCTCACCCGGTCGACCAGGCCGTCGAGCTGCGCGGGGTCGGCGACCAGCGCCTGGATCCGCGTCTCGTCGACGCGGCGCAGCTGGACGTCGAGGCCGAGGGGGCCGTCGTAGGCGTCGACGGCAAGCGCCCCCAGCGGCGGCACCTCCACCGTGGCGCCGCCGCCGGTGGGCGTGAAGGCGAGCGTGGCGTCGAAGGGGCCGATGGGCGCCTCCACGCGGCCGAGCAGCAGGACGCCGACGACTGCTCCGGCGACCGCGACGGCCAGCCGGAACAGCCAGCGGCCGGCCGTCCGGGAGCGCCGCTGCGGGTGGCCGGCGACCGGGGGCGGCGTCGGCTCGTCCATCCCGCCGAGGCTAGCGGCGGGTGTGGCGCGCCACGTCCCACCGCACCGCAGCGCGTCCTCCCCGGCCTCCCACGGCACGGTCAGGGAGGACGCGCCGGGATCAGGTCACCTGATCGTCGCGCGACCGGCCGTGGGTCAGGCGGCCAGCTTCGCCGTCACCTCGGCCAGGCGGCGGCCCTGGTAGCGGGCGGCGGCCAGCTCGGCCTCGCTCGCGGTGACCGACTTGCCCCCTGAGGCGTTGGAGACGCCGTAGGGGTTGCCGCCGGCCTCGAACAGCAGCGGGTCGGTGTAGCCGGGCGGCACGATGACGGCGCCGAAGTGCGAGAAGACGTTGAAGAACGTCAGGATCGTCGACTCGTTGCCGCCGTGGACGTTCTGCGCGCTGGTGAAGGCGGTGGCGCCCTTGTCGGCCAGCTTCCCGGTGAACCACAGCCCGCCGAGGGTGTCGATGAACTGCTTCATCTGGGCGGCGGGGGTGCCGAAGCGGGTCGGGCTGCCGAGGGCGTACCCGTCGGCCCACTCCATGTCCGCCGGGGTGGCCTCCTGGACCTCGTCCGCGGTGGCGTCGACGTGCGCGCGCCAGAGCGGGTTGGAGTCGATGGCCTCCTGGGGAGCCAGCTCCTTCACGCGGCGCAGGCGCACCTCCGCGCCGGCCTCCTCGGCGCCCTGGGCGACGGCGGCGGCCAGCTGGTGGACGTTGCCGGTGGAGGAGTAGTAGATGACGGCGATCTTGGTCATGGCTTCCTCGGCTCTCGTGCTGACGGTCGGGCGGGTGGTTGCACATTCAACCAACAGCGCGAGAGCTACCCGGTGTTCCCGGGTGTCACACGGGGACGAGGATGCCGGTCAGGCGGGGTGCGGGCGGAACACCCAGCGCAGCGCCAGGAACCGCAGGGTGCCGATCGTGGCGGTGACGGCGGCGATCAGCAGGATCTCGGTGAGGACGGCCGGCTCGTCGGTGACCTCGTTGAACCAGCGGAGCGCCAGGCTGGTGCTGACCATGCCGGCGACGCAGAGCGCGCCGCCCTCCCACTGCGCGGCGAACCAGCCGACCCGCTCGCCGGCGCGGAAGGTCAGCCGCCGGTGCAGCTCGTTGGCCAGCACCGAGGACAGCGTGGCACCGATCAGGTTGGCCGGGACCTCACCCAGCCCGCGCAGCACGACGAACAGCAGCCCGTAGACCGCACTGGAGAGCCCGCCGACGAGCACGAACCGGGCGAACTGCCCGAGGCCCCTGTCCGACCGCACCAGGGCCGCGACGTCACCCACGAGGTCGGCGACCACCACGGGGCGGTGCAGCGACGGGCAGGTCACGGTCTCTCCTCCGGGTGCACGGTGTCAGCCTCGACCTTGCCACTGACAGTTCCCTGTGGACGAACGCAATACGCGCTGGGAAACGTCCCGTGGTGTGGGATCGCCCACGAGTGCGGTGCCGTGACGGTCGGCGACGACTCCGGGTCCGCCGTCGTCCGCCCGGCATCGACGGGCCGTCGCGGGGGTAGGGGCCCGCGCATGAGCCTGATGGGGATCCTCGACCGACTCGCGGACGTGAGCAGCTTCGACAAGGCCATCGAGCCGGCCCGCAAGGCGGTGCAGGCGGTGCTCAAGCCCGGTCTGGTCAAGGACGCACTGCACGGCACGTGGCTCGGCCACCCGCTGCACCCGGTGCTCGTGCAGGTCCCCGTCGGCAGCTGGGCCTCGGCCGGCCTGCTCGACGCCATCCCGCCGCTGCGGCCGGCCGCGACGGTGCTCATCGGCACCGGCGTCGCCGTCTCGGTGCCCGCCGCCATGGCCGGGGCCGCCGACTGGTCGGAGCAGGAGATCGGCGTGCGCCGGCTCGGCGCGCTGCACGCGGTGTCCAACGTGGCCGCGCTCGGGCTCTACGTCGGCTCGCTCGTCGCCCGCGCGAAGGGGCGCGGGACGCTCGGCCGCGTCCTCTCCTACGCCGGGCTGGGCATCGCGACCGGCTCGGCCGCGATCGGCGGGCACATGTCGTACGCGCAGTCCTCGGGCGCCTCGCACGCGGCCATGGCGGCGCGCACGCTGACCACCGACTGGATCGACCTCGGCCCGCTCGACGACCTGCCCGAGGGCCGGCCGACGCTGCGCACCGGCAGCGGCAGCGGGGTGGCCGCGCCGCTGGCCGCCGTTCGCCGGGGCGCTCGGGTCGACGTCTTCGTCGGGGCCTGCTCGCACCTGGCCGGGCCGCTGTACGAGGGCAGCGTCGAGGAGGTGCGCGGCCACACCTGTCTGGTCTGCCCGTGGCACGACTCGGCCTTCGACCTGGACAACGGCGAGCCGCGGCGCGGCCCGGCGGCCAACCCGCAGGAGAAGCTCGAGGTGCGCATGGAGGCCGGGCGCGTGATGGCGCGGCTGCCCGGCCGGCACCAGTAGGGGCACTGCCCGCCTAGGCTGCCGCGGCATGCGGCGGACGGCGGCAGGGCTGGCCGTCCTGCTGTGCGCCGCGTGCGGTGGGGCGGACGTCGCCGGCCCGGCCGCGTCGCCCTCCGTGTCGCCGTCCGCGTCGTCGTCGGCGACCCCCTCCCCGGGACCGGCCGTGCCCGCCGTCCCGGGGATCGAGGCCGAGGTGCGGCAGTGGCGCACCGACGAGGCCGTGGGCGGGCAGGTGCAGGTGACGGTCACCGACACCGGTGCCGAGCCGTTCACCGTCACCGCCGTGGCCATCGACTCCGCCGGCTTCGCGCCGCTGCCCGACCGCCAGGTGGACGTCGCGTTCACGCCCGGCCGGACCTTCGACCTGCCCACGCAGTACGGCGCGGCGGTGTGCGACCGGGCCGCGGAGCCGGCCGCCGTGCGGCTGACCGTCGTCCGGCCGGACGGGCGGAGCGAGCAGCTGCTGGTGCCGCTGGCCGCGGAGGTGCTCACCCGCATCCACGCCGAGGCGTGCGCGGTGCAGGCCGTCCTGGCCGTCGTGGACGTCACGGTGACGGGCCTGGCGCTCGACGGCGAGGCCGCCGTCGGGTCGGTGGTGCTGACGCGGGCCGGGGACGACGACCGGCCGGTGGAGGTGGCGCGACTGGGCGGCAACGTGCTCTACGACGCGACCGCCGACGTGCCCGCGACGCTGGCGGCGGGGGAGTCCCGGCTGGAGCTGCCGGTGGAGTTCACCGTGGCGTCCTGCGACCCGCACGTGCTGGCCGAGATCAAGCAGCCCTACGTCTTCCCGATGGCGGTGCGCGTGGGGGACGACGACCAGGTGCCGGTGGACCTGCCGCTGGACCCGCCGCAGCGGGAGGTGCTCGCCGCGCTGGTGGACCGTGTCTGCGGGTGAGGTGGTCCCACACAGGACCGGTCCGGCCGGCCCGGGGGGAACGGGACGGCCGGACCGGGGTCGGGCGCGCGGGCTGTCGTCCTCCGCGCTGACGATGACGCTACGTAATGGACCTCGTGGCAAGCGATCCCCCGAACGGCGGTCACCCGGCCGAGCGCGGTGGCGGTCGTCACGCACGGTTGCGGCAGCCACCGACCGGGCACCCCCGGTCGGTGTTCTTCCTCTTCTCCAGCCGGCTGGGCTGCCTGGGCAGCCTGCTGGTCTCGGCCCTCCTGACGCTGCTCCTGCTGCTGGCCTTCGACGTGCTGTGAGCCGCCCGCCCCGGCACGGTCTGGGAGACTCGGGCCACCGGGCCTCTAGCTCAACTGGCAGAGCAGCGGACTTTTAATCCGCGGGTTGTGGGTTCGATCCCCACGGGGCCCACCGTGCTGAGCTGCACGTTTCCCCTTCACGGGAGTCTCGGCTGGTGGCCGCGCCCACACGGCGCCCACACGCGCAACCGCGGCTGCCTGCGCGGCGGCGTCCATCCGGTCGGCCAGCGCGGTCAGGTCGTCGTCGAACAGGCCGGAGTACACGTCCAGCGTCATGGCCGCCGAGGCGTGCCCGAGCATCCGCTGGACGCTCTTGACGGTCGCGCCGCTGGCGACGGCGAGCGAGGCGGCGGTGTGCCGCAGGTCATGCGGAGTGACGTCGCTCAGCCCGACCGTCCGGACCGCCGGATCGAAGACGGCCCGGCGCCAGTTCCGCAGACGCAGCACCGTGCCGCTGGCCGTGGTCACCAACAGGTCGTCGCCCTGCCTGCCCTCGCAGCGGCGGGCCAGCGACTCGGCGAGGGTCGCGGGCAAGGGCACCGTCCGCTGCTGATGGGTCTTCGGTGTGCCGAACTCCAGCCGCCCGCCGACCTCGGTGACCGCCTCGGCGACGGTGAGCCGGCGCCGGAGGAAGTCGACCCGTCGCACCCGCAGGGCGGCCATCTCGCCGAAGCGCAGCCCGGTGTAGGCGAGCAGCCGGATGACGTCCCCGTCCTCGCCCGCCGCGTCGGCGAGCCGCTCGACCTCGTCGTGGGTGAGGAACCTCGGCTCCTGCCGCGTCACCCGGGGCAGGGGTACGCGCTCGGCCGGGTTGCGGGGCATGCGCCCGTCGCGGACGGCGAGGCCTAGGAGGAGTGAGAGGACACGGTGGGCCTGGCGGACCGTGCCCGGGGCGGACCCCTGCGTCAGCAGATCAGCCACCCACACGGCGACGTCGGCGTGGGTGACGTCGGCGAGCCGGTGCTGACCCCACGACGGCAGCACGTGGGTCCGCAGCAGGTTCCCGTACCGGTAGAGGGTGCTCGGCTTGACCCCGGTCTGCGAGGACAGCCATCGGTCGGCCCAGTCGGCGACGGTGATCCGGCCTCGCTCTGGCGCCGTCCATGTCTGCGTGACCAGAGCCGAGGTCGCCTCGTCGAGCCAGCGCTGGGCGTCGACCTTCCGTCTGAAGCGCCGCTCGTGCTGGCGGCCGCCCGGGTCGCGATACCGGGCGCGGTAGCGGGTCGAGCCGTCGCTGAGCGTTGTGCGGCTGATGGAGCCGGCCATGACAAGCACCTCCATGGCGGGGGTATGCGCCCTCAGAGTGCCGGATACCTGTGACAGTAGTCCGTTCTCAGCAACCCCGAACTTGAGCAAGAATCGCCATCGGGCGCCATTATGCGTTCATTTTCGACCGCGCTTCGCCGCTGGCCAGGACGCTGTCCGAGCCACTGACCTGCGGTAGCGTCAGCGGCAAGTTGGTGGCGGGAATGTTGGTGGTGATTGGCCGGTGTTGGCTGAAAATGGCTGGCGACGGCTTTGCTGCGGACCGCGGGAATTGTTCGCCGCGCGGCCGGCCGCGATCGGCGGGCGGCGGCGGGTGCCGGCGGGATGACGCCCACCAGCGGGCGTCGCCGCTCCCGGCCCTTCGGGCCCCCGCCCATGCCGGCGCCCGGGCAGGCGGTGTCCGGGTGACCGCCGTCGTATGCAGCCGTGATCCGGCCGCGCCCCCCACCCCCGAGCAGGATGCCGGCTGCCTTGGTTGCCGGAAGGGCGCTGCGCGTCGCTTCGCGATGGGCCTGCGGCCCACCCTTCCCCCGACCTGCGCCAGCCGACGGGAGGCGGGTTGTGGGATGCGGCCAGGAGTGCGGGAGGCCACCCGGGTCCGTGAGGAAGGTCCGGCCGCAGGCCTTCCTCGAGCCGATCGCACACCCGCCGGAGCGGGGCACTGACCGCGACGTCCAGGTGGTGCTGTGGACGACGAACGAGCCGTCCACAGTTATGGGGCCGAAGCGCTGCGGCGACACCACGGCCGCCCGCTGTCATCGCCATGGCACGGGCACCGCTGCACGGGGTGACCGGCTCCGCGCGGCCGCTCCAGCGGTGCCGCAGACCGGCCGGTTGCGAACGCGGTGGCGTGCACCCGGCCCAAGAGGACACCCGATGAACGACGCCGCCAGCAGCTCGCGGGACGGAACCACGCGCGGCCCGTGGATGACACCGGCCTCGGCTCGGCAGCTGGCCGCTCCGGGTCATCAGCCTCACCCCGGCGGAGGTCCGGGAGTTGTTCGGGGTGCGCGCGGCGTTAGAAGGGCTCGCGGTCGCTGACATCACCGCCTCGTCCGAACGGGGGCAGCGGTAGCCAGTCTGCGGGAGGCGCTGGCGTAACTGGCCCACGCCGACGGCGACTTCGCCGCCAGGGCCGAGGGCGACTTCGGCTTCCACTTGCTGGTGTGCCAGCTGTCGGGCAACTCGATGCTGGTCGAGGTCCGGCAGCGTCTCGAGGGCCGGATGCGCGTAGCCATCCTCAACGGCGCCGGTTGGCAGGCACCCATGATTCCCCGCGACCGGTACGCCCCAATCGTCGAGGCCATCGAACGCGGAGATGTCGAGGCCGCCGTGCGGGTCGTCGACGGGCACATGACCGCCGCCGCGCAGCACTTCGCCGAGGCCACCGCCTCCGCCTGAGGAAGGACCCCGTCCTCCCCACCCCTAGCACGCTAGGGGCGGTGCCCTGGACGGGGTCGCTCTGCCCCTCACCGCTCGCAGGCTGGCGGCGGGACCCTGCAAGGGGGCCGCCCTTCTCCCATCCCTTGTCAGAGGACCCGTCCTCCTGCCTCTCGCACGCCCGGAGCGGTGCCCGGAGGGAGTCGCCCTCGTCGTGCTGCTCCTGCGCCGACCTGCAGCGATGCGGGTGTCGGCAAGTGACCCTTGACACCGTGACGCACACCACCCATTCTAGTTGGCAGTTGGCTGTCAACAGTCAACAGTAAACGGGGAGTCGACGCCCTTCGCTTACCGGAGACCACCATGACCGAGCGGCATCCACCCGTCCGCGATCCACACCTCGAGGCAGTCACCGTCCGGCACCAGACCAACGGGAAGGTCGCCCTGGGGTGCTCCGTCGGTGCCACGATCGAGCCCCGTTGCTCCACCGGCTCTCCCAGGCCGGAGGGGGGACTGACATGACCGACACCACGTTGCTGCTGCTGCACACCGCGATCACGGTGACGATCGTCGTCGGGCTCATCGTCTTCGCGAAGATCAACCCGGTCATCTCGCTGGTGATTGGCGCCCTGTACCTCGGCATCGCGGCAGGGCTGGGGTACGAGGGGACGACGACCGCCGTCGTGGAGGGCTTCGGCCTCCTGATGGCCGAGGTGGGGCTCATCATCGGCTTCGGCGTGATGCTCGGAACCCTGCTGTCGGCCATGGGCACACTCCACCGCGTCGTGGACGGGATGCTGCGGCTCGTCAGGGCCAAGCGCTCCCCGTACGTCATCGGCCTGACCTCGGGGATCGTCTTCCCGGCGATCTACTTCGACGTCGCGCTGGTGATCCTGGGGCCCATGGCCCGGTCGATCGCCCTGCGGACCGGGCTCAGCATCGCGCCGCTGGCCGGCGCCCTGGCCATCGGCCTCGAGGTGGCGCTGCTGATGGTCCCGCCCGGGGCCGCCGCGCTTGCCATCGCTGCCGCTCTGGACCTCCCGCTCGGCACCATGCTGCTGTGGGGGATCCCCTTCGGCATCGTGGTGATCATCGTCAGCATCGCGCTGCACATGCTGCTGATGCGCTTCACGTGGAATGACGAGAAGGACGACGACCCGCTGACCGATCCGGAGCACACCGGTGAGATCGCCGGCTACGGCCTCCCGCCCGGTGCCGAGCCCTCCGGTGAGCAGGCAGCCATCGCGCACGACCAGCGAGCCGCGGAGCCCGCTCGGGGCGGTGGAGCAACGGCCGTCGCGCGGGATCCGCAGCCCGGCGGCGCCGGCACGCCGCAGCAGAAGGAGCTGCCCCTGCTGGTCGCCCTGCTGCCGCTGCTGGTGCCGCTGGTGCTCATCGTGCTCGACACCACCACGAGCGCGTTCGGCGCGGAGGTGGGCCTGCTCGGGTTCCTGGGCAACCCCGTGGTGGCGCTGCTCATCGGACTGCTCGTGGGCATTGTTCTCGCCGTGCCGGCTCTGGGCCGGACGGGCGTCGAAGAGGTGATCGTCAGGGCCGCCGGCACCAGCGGCGTCATCCTGCTGTTCACCGGCGTCGCCGGATCGCTCGGGCAGGTCATCGCCGAGACCGACGTCGGGAGCCTGGTGGCCGGTCTTTTCAGCGCCAACGCCGCTTTTCCGGTGGTGCTGGCCTGGCTAGTGGCGGCGCTGCTGCGCCTGGCTCAGGGTTCCGGGTCCGTGGCTGCCATCACCGCGGCCTCGCTGCTGGCACCGGTCGTCGGGAGCCTGGGGCTCAACCCGGTGCTGATCTGGCTGGCCGCCGCGTCCGGGGCGGCCTTCGGCGGACACGTCACCGACAACACCTTCTGGATCTTCAAGACGCTGCTGGGCCTGTCCGTGCGCGGCACCTTCCAGGTCTACACGGTCGCCCAGGGGCTGTTGTCCTTCGTCGGCCTGGGCGCGGTCCTCGTTCTCAGCATCTTCGCCTGACGGAAATCGAGCAAAGGAGATCTCCAGCATGAACGCATCCACGAGCCAAGCCGTCTCGGACACGGCTGGCACCGT
>NZ_JBFNXQ010000084.1:0-21207 GCF_041018925.1 Geodermatophilus maliterrae | reverse complement strand
CGCCCGCCCGGCCGCCCCCCGCCGCACCGGTGAGCGCGGGCCCTGGCGTGCCCGGCTGCTCGTCGTCGGACTGGCCACCCTGCTGGTGCCGGTGCTCGCGGCGCTGGTGGCCCCCACCACCTCCGCGCCCGGCGCGGCCACCGCGCCCGGCGACGCGACCGGGCTGGCGCTGGCCGCCCGCAGCACGCTGCTGCAGGACGCCGACGCCTACCGGCGGCTGCAGACGGAGATCACCGCGCGCCGCGCCGAGCTGCAGCAGGCGGTGGCCGCGGAGCAGTCCGCCCGCGCGGCCGTGGCTGCCGAGCAGGCGTCCGTCGGCGCCGCCGCGGCCGACCTCTACCGCGCCTCGGCCACCACCCGCGTGCCCGTGCTGGGCCTGGACGCCACCGCGCCCGGCACGACCGCCGACGTCCTCTACGTCCAGGCGCTGGCCGACCGCGCCGCCGGCGACCGGGAGGCCACGATCGCCCGCGCCGAGCGCGCCGAGTCCGCGGCACGGACCGCCGCCGCCCGGGTGGCCGCCGCGCAGGACGCCGTCGACGCCGCGACCGAGCAGGCCCGCTCGCTGCTGGCCGACGTCCGCGCGACCGTCGCCGGCCTGGGCCTCGACGTCTCGGTGCAGCTGGCCGCGCTCGGCACCGTCCCGGCCGCCGGGGACCAGCAGGCCCGCAACACCGCCGCCCTGCAACGCTGGCAGGCGTACCTCACCGGGCTGGCCGACGCCGGGATCGAGCCGCCGCAGGCCGCCGAGCTCGCCGACCCGGCCGCGCTGCCCGACGGCTTCTCCCCCGCGCTCGACGCCGCGGGCCGGCCCGTGCCCGGCGTCGCGTGGGCCGTCGCCGGCAACCGCCCGGTGACCGTGCTGCCCGCCGAGACCGTGGCCGCCGTCAGCAGCGCGCTGTCACAGGTGGGCCGCGCCTACGTCGCCGGCACCGCCGGTCCCGACACCTACGACTGCGGGGGGCTCGTCGCCGCCTCGTGGCTGCTGGGCGGGTACGCGCTGCCGGGCACCGCCGCCGAGCAGTGGGCCGCCGCCCCGGTGGTGCCCGCCGCGCAGCTGCAGGTCGGCGACCTGGTGGTCTCCGACGGCGGCGCCGACGTCGGCGTCTACCTCGGCGAGGGCGACGTGCTCGGCGCCTCGGCGGCCACCTACCAGGTCGGCGTCCGGTCGCTGCCCGACGACGCCCGCGCCGTCCGGGTCACCCTCCCGGCCCCGGCCGAGCCGAACGCACCCCTGCCCGCCTCGGCCTCCGGTCGGGGTGCCTGTGGCGCGCCGCCGGCGCCGGTCGGGCCGGTCAGCCCCGCCTGGGGCGGGTGGGCCAACGGCCGGATCCCGACCTCGGCGCTGTGCCCGGTCGCCCGCGGCCACGCGCTGCGCTGCGACGCGGCGGCCGGCTACACGGCGCTGGCGCAGGCCTACCAGGCCGCCTTCGGCACCCCGCTGTGCATCACCGACTCCTACCGGTCGATGGCCGCGCAGACCGACGCGTTCCGCCGCAAGCCCGCGCTGGCCGCGGTGCCGGGGACGTCGAACCACGGCTGGGCGCTGGCGGTGGACCTCTGCGGCGGGATCAACGTCGCCGGCACCCCGCAGTGGACGTGGATGACCCGGCACGCCGGCGAGTTCGGCTTCGTGAACCCCGACTGGGCCCGGCCCGGCGGTGAGAAGCCCGAGCCGTGGCACTGGGAGTTCGGCACCCTGGCGTAGCCGCGGTGACGTGCTGGGACGGCCCCGTCGCAGGGGCCCGCGCCGAGCCTGCGAGGTGTGGGGGGCGACGGGGTCCTTCTAGAGCCAGCGGAGGTCGGGGATGCGGGCCCAGGGCAGGCGCACGCAGGCCTCCCCGGTCTCGCCGGCCAGCCGGGTGGCCACGGCGGCCGAGGCGCAGGCCAGCGGCCGCACCGGGGTGACGACGACGTGCGGCTCCTGCAGGCCCAGCCCGGCGTCGGCGATCCGTGCCAGCAGCCGCCCGGGGGCGGCGAGAACGGCCGAGGCCAGCACCGGCGTCCCGGGGTGCGACCACAGCGCCACCGGCCCCTCCACCCGGAGCACGCCACCGGTGTCGGCGGCGCGGGCGGTGGCGCTGGTGCGGGTGCGGGCGACCACGGCGGCATCGGCCCGGTCCGAGGGCGTCCAGGCGACGGCGCGCTCCCCCCGGCGGACGACGACCTGCCAGCCGACGGCGGTGCGGGTGGCGTCGGTCCAGTCGAGGACGGCGACGCCCGAGGCGGCGGCCGCGGCGTCGCTGACCGGGCGGGCACCGACCCAGTCGGTCAGCGCGGCGGCGACCCCCGCGGCGGTGGGCGCCACACCGGCGTCGGTCATGTCCTCGGCGAGGTCGACCAGCGTGGTGCGCACCCGGCGCTCGTCCTCGGCGAGGACCAGCACGGGGCCGCGGGCAGGGTCGCGGAGGAGGGCGGCGCGCAGACCGCCGGTGGCGAGGCCCGGCAGCACCGCGGCGGCCGCCGCGCGCACCTGCTCGACGGTGACCGGCTCCGGCCGCAGCCGCTGCAGGAGGCCGGCACGGGACCGGCCCGGGCGCTCGGGGGTCACGGGCGGCGCCCACCCAGGGCGGCGCGCAGGGCGGCCGGCAGCACGGCCGCGTCCAGGACGCTGTCGAGCTCGGCCGCCGACAGCCGCACCGGCAGCACGTCGTCGGCCCAGCCGGTCACCCGGCGGACACGGGCGGCCGGAGCGGGCCAGACGGCGTCGCGGACGGCGGCCACGTGCAGCTCGGTGAGCACGTCGGCGAGGTGGACGGCGGTGACCGGGTGCACCCCCGGCTCGGCCAGGGCGGCGCGGACGGCGGCCGCCAGCTGCGCGCGGTCGTCCTCCGACAGCCAGTGCGGCAGCAGGACGGCGGCGGTGGGGTCACCGGCGGGCAGGACGCTCACCGTGCACCTCCCCCCGGACGGCTCTGCGGTCCCGGCTCACCGGCGCCGGCGGCGCGGGCGGGACTCGCGGTCACACCCTCCCTATCGGCAGGTCCGCGCCGAGTTCGACCCGGCGGCACCACACCGTCCCCGCGGGCTACTCGCTGAGCTCGGCCAGGCGGTCCTTGAGCACCCGCTCCACCCGGTCGGCGTGCACGTTCATGTTGCGCACCGAGGTGCCGAGCTCGGCCGAGACCTGTGTCTTGGTCTGCCCGCCCCAGGTGGTCAGGTACCAGGTCGCCCAGCCGAGGACGTTGGGCTGGGCAGCCCGCTGGCCGCGGGCGGCGGTCGGGTCCGGCGCGCAGGCAGCGGTGAGCGCGTGCGACAGCAGGGTCTGCTCGGCCTCGTCCATGATCTGGTCGGGCGCCTCGCCGGAGTCGGGCAGGAGCACCTCCGTGGCGTCCGGCCCGCCGTCCAGCGACTGCAGGTTGCGCAGGGAGTTGAGGGTGGCGACCGTCTGCGAGTTGCGGCGCAGCGTGGCCACGCTCTGCCCCATGAAGGCGGCCAGCTCGCGCTCGGTGGGCCGCCGCTGGTGCTCGGCCTGGAAGGCGGCGATCGCCTTCTGCTGCCGGTTCTCCGTGTCGGCCGCCGTGCGGCCGTGGGCGTTGCGGCCCAGGTCGTGCACCCACTTGGACAGCTGGGTGGCGAGGAAGGCCCCGAACGGGACGCCCTTGGTCTCGTCGTACTGGCCGACGGCCTTGAGGATCCACTCGGCCACCTGCTGCCCCAGGTCGTCGGGGTCGGGCAGGTGCAGGCGGATCGTGCTCATGTTGCGCTGCAGCCGCTTGAGGCTGACCGGCAGGTAGTGCCGGCACAGGTCGTCGAGGAAGGCCGGCGGCAGGTCGCGCGGCGCGCGCCGTCGGACGCCGGCCTCCGCGCGCAGTCCCACGGTGGTGCAGCCCTGCTCGGCGCACCAGGCGCGGATCCAGTCGGCGAGCAGCGGGCCCTGGCCGCACGGGCCGTCGACGCGGTAGAGCCCCTCCCCCTCGTCGTGGCTGACGGTCACGCCGTCGGGCAGGGCGGCCAGGAAGGGCGCCAGCGGGAGCTCGCGGTCGACCCGGAAGTGCACGCGGTCGCGCGGGGTGATGGGGGTCCGCGCGAAGCCCTCGGCCTCGGGGACGCCGCCGAAGACGAGCGGCGCGCGGAACGGGGTGGCGGCGTCGGAGGACGGGGCGGGGGCGGGGTGGTTCACCGGGACTCCAGGGCGATCGCGGGGAAGGCGGCGGTCGAGCAGGAGGCGGCCACGGTCCCTCTGCAGGGTCGGCCACCGGCCCCGTCCCGGGTCCCGCCCCGAGCGTGCGAGGGGCGGGGAGGACGGGCTCCTTCGTTCAGGCGGGGACGTGCTCGACCGGCTGGGCGGCGCGGGGTGCGGGGACGGGGCGCACGTCGTCGTCGCCGGCGGCCAGCAGGACCCGGGCGGCGGCGCGCTCGGCCGGGCCCGGCTCGGCGGCGTAGACCGGCATGTGGTCGAAGAGGACCGTGAAGAGGTCGCTGACGAAGGCGTAGGCCGCCTGGGCCTGTGGGGAGAACCGCGCGATGCCCTCGCGGGGGCCGAGCTCGACGCCGACGGTCACGCGGACGACGCGCTCGTCCTTGCCGAGGCCGCTGACGGCGAAGCCGACCGCGGGGTGCGCGGCGGCCAGCGCGGCCAGCTCGGCGAGGCAGCGGCGGGTGGACCCGCGCCGCGGCCGGAGCTGGACGTGCACGACGACGGTGTCCGCCGGGCCGGCAACGGCCTCGGCCAGCTGGTCCGTGCTTGCTGCAACGCTCTGTCGCATTGTGATCGCCCCCTGTGACGTGCTTGGGGGCAACTCTGGCGGATGAGCGGACAGTGACGGGCACACAACTCGCCGTGCCCTACGCAATGTCAGGGCCGACCTTCGTCAGGTCTTGCCCAGGGAGGTGTCCCGACCGGTCCGGCGGGTCCGCGCCACGGCGAGAGTTGCCGAGCCGCGGACCCGCCGTCGGTGGCGAGTCGTCAGCGGGCGGGTGCCTCCGGCGAGGCGGTGGTCCGGGCGGCCGGCACGGCCGGGGCGGCGGCGTCGCCGGCCGGGGGGGCATCGGCGGCCGGGGCAGCGTCGGCGGCCGGGGCGAAGGCCGCGAGGGCGCCCAGCGTGTCGGCGGTCACCTGGGCGGCGAGCAGGTTGGCCTCGGCGATCTGCCGGTAGACCTCCTCGCGGTGGATGGTCACCTCGCGCGGGGCCTTGAAGCCCAGGCGGACGGTGCCGCCGCGGACCTCGACGACGTGGACCTCGATGTCGTCGCCGATGCGGATCGTCTCGCCGACGCTGCGGGTCAGTGTGAGCACGGGTACCCCTCCATGGGTGTGTCTCGGCCGTCCTGGCACGGCCCCGTCCAGAGGCTCGTCCCGAGCGTGCGAGGGACGAGGAGGACGGGGTCCTTCTCTCTATCGGCGCAGGGGACGCCGGATCGGATGACGACCATCGGACAGGACCACCTGGGTGGCCCGCCAGTTCGCCGGGTTGACCACCAGCGGCGCGCGCAGGTTCGCCGTCGCCGCCGCCGGCCCCTCGGCCGGGACGGTCACCAGGCAGAACACCTGGGCGTCGGAGACGTCGTCCAGGCCCAGGTCGGCGAGCGCCGCGGGCGGGACCACCGGGGTGTAGTCCGGGAAGTACCGGGCCGGGGGGACGACCAGGAACCGCGGACCGCCGGCGTCGAGGGACTGCAGCCAGAACAGCCGGCCGTCGCCGTCGGCGGTGACGAGCACGTAGTCACGGAACTCGGGGAAGCCGGGCAGCGGGGTCACCATGCCCAGCAGGGGCAGCGTGGCGACGGGGGCGAGCGTCACCGGAGGAAGTCCACGAGCGAGGGCTGGATGACCTGCGCGGTCGCCTGGAGCGCGGCCTGGTAGCCGGTCTGCTGGAACTGCAGCTGCATGATCGTCTTCGGCAGGTCGACGTCCTCGACCAGGGCCAGCTGCTTGCTCAGCGACAGCTGCAGGTCGGTGTTGGTCTGGGCGGCGATCTCGACCCGCGCGGCGCGGGCGCCGATCGACGACACCGCGGTCAGCAGCCGCTCCAGCGCGACGTCGAGGGCGGCGAGGTCGTCGCCGAGCGCCTCCGGGGCCGCGGCCACGTCCGTGGCGATCTTGCCCACCAGCGCGAACAGGTCCGTGCCGGACGGGTCCCCGAACGCCTCGGGTCCGGTGACGTCGATGCGGACGTCCTCGGCGTCGGCGATCCGCCGGGCCACGCCGACGACGGGGACGCCGTAGGCGCCACCGACGCCGTTGTAGACACCCGTGGCGTCGTAGGCGGTGGCCCCGGAGGTGATGCCGCCGAACAGCGGCCGGCCGTCGACGGACTGGTTCGCCAGCCCCAGCAGGCTCTCCCGGAGGGCGGCGACCTCGGTGCTGATGGCCACCTTGCCGCTGTCGGACAGGACCCCGCTGTTGGAGGCCTGGACGGTGAGGTCCCGGACCCGGTTCACCTGCGTGACCATGCTCTGCAGCGTGGTGTCGGTGAAGTCCATCCAGCCCTGCGCGTCGGAGATGTTGCGCGCGTGCTGGACCGCGGCGGCCTGGTCCTGCCGGACCTGCATGGCCCGGTTGACACCGGACGGCGAGTCCGACGGCTTGCTGACGACCTTGCCGGACGTGAGCTGCTGCTGCAGCTTGCCCAGGTCGGCGAGGTTGCGGTTGAGGCCCTGCAGCGCGGTCTGCGTCACGGCCCGCTGGGTGATGCGCACTCAGGTCACCGCCCCACGAGGCCGGTGCGGCTGATCAGGGTGTCCAGCGCCTCGTCGATCGTGGTGATCATCCGGGCGGCCGCGTTGTAGGCGTGCTGGAACGCCATCATGTTGGTCATCTCCTCGTCGAGGTTGACCCCGGAGACCGACTCGCGCGCGGCGTCCACCTGCGCGGAGAGGACGGACTGCACCTCGAGGTTCCGGGTGGCCACCGAGGACTCCACGCCGAGGCTCACCACGAGCTTGCGGTAGAGGGCGTCGGTGCCGGCGGGGTCCAGGCTGAGCCTGAACAGGGCGTCGGCGTTGCGGGCGTCGGCCGAGGGGGTGCCGCCGGTGGCCGCCGGGGAGATCCCCGCCGCGGCGACCCGCGCCGGGTCGGTCACCCGCAGGGTGAGGTTCGCGGCGGTGACCGCGCTCAGGTCGACCGGGTCGGTACCCGACCCGTCGTCGAACAGCGGCCCGCCCGGGGCCCCGGTCGCGTCGAAGCCGGCGGTGTGCGCCGCGTTCAGGCTGCCGGCGAGCGACCGCGCCAGGGCGTCGAGCTGCGTCCGGTAGCCGGGGACGATGCTGGTCAGGGCGGTGATCTGCCCGCCGGCCGTCCCGCCGGCGCGCAGGGTCGTGCCGCCGGGGTCGGTGACCAGGCGGGGGGCGTCGGTGCCGACGCCGTCCGGGTTGTCGCTCCCGGCCAGCCGGACCCCGATGGCATGGGTGCCCGAGACCAGCGTGGTGCCGCCGATCGTCACGTCGACGACGCCGTCGGCCCGCGGCACCGCCGTGGCCCCGACGGCCTCCGCCAGCCGGGAGACCAGGGAGTCGCGCCGGTCCGCGAGCTCGTTGACCGGCAGGCCGGAGAGCGTCGCCAGCCGGATCGAGTTGTTCAGGTCGGCGATCGAGACCGCCGCGGTGCTCACGTCGGCGGCGAGCACCGCGAGGCCGTCGCGGGTCTGGTCCCACTGCTGGTCCAGGGCGGCCCGCGTGGTGTGCAGGCCGGCGGCCAGCGTGTCGAGGCGCTCGATCACCTGGCTGCGCGGCGCGAGCTTGAGCGGGTTGGTGGTGAGGTCGCTGAAGGCGGACCACACGTCGGTGAGCATGCTCTGGATGCCGCTGCGGCCGGGCTCGCGGAAGTTCTCCTCGACCTGGCCGAGCGCTGCGCTCTCCGCCGTCAGCCGGGCGGTGTTCGCCGTCTCCAGGTGGCCGCGGGCCTCGAGGAAGGCGTCCCGCACGCGGCGGACACCCTCCACGGCGACTCCGCCGTCGCTGCCGTTGCTCACCGAGTGGATCGCCGGGACCGCGGTCCCACCCATGGCCTGCAGGTCGACCCGCTGGCGCGAGTAGCCGTCGGTGTTGACGTTGGCGATGTTCTGGCCGGTGACGTCCATGCCGCGCTGGGCGGCCCACAGCGCCGTCGTCGCCGTGTTCAGACTGCTGAAACCACTCACAGGGCACCGTCCAGGGTGACGGCGCGGTGCGCCGAGGACTCCGAGCGACCGGTGGCGCCGTAGGTGCCCGCCGACGGGGGGCGCACCGACAGCAGCGCGTTCCCGATGGCCGACAGGCCGCCCTCGATCAGCTCGCGGTTGGCGTCGGACAGGCTGCGCAGGTCGGTGACCAGCACGAGCAGCGCCTCGTGGTGCCGGGCGAGCAGGTCGTTCCACGGCGCCGGGGCCACCTCGGCGAGCTGGCGCAGCGACGGGTCGACCCCGACGCCGAGCCGGGTCGCCAGCGACTCGGTGACCGCGGCCCGCTCGACCTCGAGGGTGCGCAGCTGGTCGAGCACGACCTCGATCTCGTGCGCGATGCGTGCCAGCCAGCGGGTCTTGCCCGACAGGATGAGGTACTGCTTCTCCTCCGCCTTGAACAGCAGCAGGTCGAGCAGCTCCTGCTCCCGCCACAGCAGCGTCGACAGGTGCTGGAAGTCCACGTCCGCCACCGCCTCCCTCGTCCTGCCGGCCGGGCGGTCCCCGGCCGGCGTTGTCAGCGGTCAGGCCATCGGCACCGGGCGACAGACCCTCAAGCCGAGAACACGGGATCGGCAGATGTTGCCCCTCGGAGGCGGTGCGTTTCCCCGCGCGGGCCGCCGAGAAGGGGGACGTGCCAGCAGCCCGCCTCCCGGTGACCGAGCGCCCCGCCCACCTGCGCCCCGCCACCCCGCGCAGCGCCCCGCTGCGCGGCGCTCCCCCGCGCGTGGCCGCCCCGCCCGCCGCGACGGCGAGGTCGGAGGCCGACGTCGAGGCGCTCGTGACCGAGCACCTCCCCCTGTGCTCCTTCGCGGTCAACGCCGTCGCCGCGCGCATCTCGCTGCCCGGCCACGTCAGCCGCGACGACCTCCTCTCCTGCGCCAAGCTCGCGCTGGTCGAGGTCGCGCGCCGCTTCGACCCGGCCGCCGGGGCGACCTTCGCCACCTACGCCCTCCCCCGCCTGCAGGGCGCCGTCCTCGACGAGCTGCGCTCCGGGGACTGGGCCAGCCGCTCGGTCCGCGCGGCCGCACGGCGCACCGACGCCGCGGCCGACGCGCTGACCATCCGGCTGGGCCGGCCGCCCACGCGCGAGGAGCTCGCCGAGAGCCTCGGCATGCGCCGCGGCGAGCTCGAGGCGCTCCAGGTCGACGTGCACCGCGCGGTCATGGTGAGCATCGACGCCGAGAGCAGTGGCGACGGCGGCTCGCTGGACCTGCCCGACCCCGGCGAGTCCCCCGAGCGCGCCCTGCTCCGCGGCGAGCGCTCCCGCTACCTGCAGGACGCGATCCGGGCGCTGCCCGACCGGCTCGACGAGGTCGTGGAGCGCAACTTCTTCGGTGGCGAGTCGCTGACCGACATCGCCGCCGACCTCGGCGTCACGCTCTCCCGCGTCTCCCAGATGCGCGCCCGCGCGCTGACGCTGCTGCACGCGGCGATGAGCGAGGTGTGGGACGGCCGGGCGGTGGCCGCCGACGGCGGGGTGCGCGCCCGCAACCAGCAGCGCCTCTACGTCGACCGGGTGGCCGGCCGCGGCGCCCCCGACCGCCGGGTGCCGCCGGGCGCTCCGACGGTCACCACGCCGCCCCGCCGGCGCGCGGGCTGGCAGGCGGCCTACGGGGCGGCCCGACCCGCCTGAGTGAGAAATCGGGGAGAAGAACGCCGGTTCGCCTCAAGACCCGGCCCATCCCAGCCGTAACACCTCGTGCAAGCCCCGCAGCACGGATGCAGCGGGAACAGGGAAAGACCCCGTCCAAGGAGGATCACCATGGGTCTGCGCGTCAACACCAACATCGCGGCACTCAACTCGTACCGCAACCTGTCGGCCACCGACACCCAGATGGGCAAGTCGCTCGAGAAGCTGTCGAGCGGTCTGCGCATCAACCGCGCCGCCGACGACGCGGCGGGCCTGGCCATCTCCGAGGGCCTCCGCTCGCAGATCGGTGGCCTCAAGGTCGCCGTCCGCAACACCCAGGACGGCATCTCCGTCGTCCAGACCGCTGAGGGCGCCCTCACCGAGACCCACAGCATCCTGCAGCGCATGCGCGACCTGGCCGTCCAGGCCTCGTCCGACGGTGGGCTGAACGCCGACGCCAAGAGCGCGATCCAGTCGGAGATGGGCCAGCTCAAGTCCGAGCTGAACCGCATCGCCGACACCACCCAGTTCAACGGCAACAAGCTCCTCGACGGCACCTACACCGGGAAGAGCTTCCAGGTCGGCGCCAACCAGGGTGAGACGATCACCGTGGGCGTCAGCACGGCCATGAACATCACGGGGCTGGGCGTCGCGGGGGTCTCCGTGACCGCTGGGACCGCGCTCAGCGCCACCACTGACGAGCCGGTCATCGGCGACACCACCGCCGCCGGTGCTGGCAGCATCACCATCGGCACCGCCCAGCTGGACACGCTGGACGAGCTGAAGAACCTGAACGGCACCATCACCATCGGTGACAAGAGCCTCGACCTGGCCACGGTCAAGCTGACCGGTGCCACGGCCGATGCCCAGCGCGCCGACCTCGTGACGAAGCTCAACACGTTCTTCGGTGCCGGTACCGCCGCTGGTACCACCGCTGCCAGCAACCTCGTCGTCACCGGCGCGGCTGCTGCCAGCGCCTCCGAGACCGCCCAGCAGGCGGCCGACCGGGCCGTCGTGTTCTCGGCGTCGACCGGTGCCGACGGTGCCATCACGGCCATCGAGAACGCTATCAAGACCGTCTCGACGGTCCGCGCCGACCTCGGTGCCGTGCAGAACCGGTTCGAGCACACCATCAACAACCTGAACGTCGCGGTCGAGAACCTGTCGGCGTCCGAGTCGCGGGTCCGCGACACGGACATGGCGCAGGAGATGGTGAGCTTCACCCGCTCGCAGATCCTGTCCCAGGCCGGCACCGCGATGCTCGCCCAGGCCAACCAGAGCTCGCAGGGCGTCCTGCAGCTGCTGCGTGGCTGATCCCACCCCGTAACACCGCACCACCCCGGTGAGGGGGGAGGCCGAGCGCCTCCCCCCTCACCCACATCCGCCCCCGCCCGACACCGGAGGAACCGGCATGGCAGGAATGGCCGTCGACGGCCTCGTCTCCGGGCTGGACACCACGAGCCTGATCAACCAGCTGGTCTCGGCCGAGGCCGCGCCACAGACGGCACTGAAGACCCGGCTGGGCGCCACCACGGCCGCCGCCACCGCCTACCGCACGGTCAACAGCCGCATGGACTCCCTGCGCAGCGCGGCCGAGGTGCTGAGCTCGGCCAACCTCGCCGCCGCGCGCACGGCCACCAGCAGCAGCTCCGACGTCACCACGAGCGCCACGTCCTCGGCGGTGACCGGCAGCAGCCTCTCCTTCTCGGTGACCGCGGTGGCCAGCGCCCACACCGTCACCAGCCACCTCGAGTGGAACTCGGCCACCGCGGACGTGCGCACCCCCAGTGCCGGTGGCAGCGACATCGGCTGGCCCATCCAGGTGCGCAAGATCGACGGGACGGCCGACGGTGCGCTCGTCGGGGAGATCGCGCTGCCGGCCGGGGACCCGCCCACCCTGCGCGACGCGGCGGCCGCCATCAACGCCAGCGGCTACGGCCTGCGGGCCACCGTGGTCCAACTCGCCCCGGACAAGTTCCGGCTCCAGGTCACCAGCGCGGGCACCGGCGCCGCCTCGCAGTTCCGGCTCCGCGGCGCCGGCGAGACCACCGACACGGCGGGCTCGGCCTTCGTCGCCGAGCCCCCGGGCCGGGACGCCGAGCTGACCCTCAGCAACGGCCTGGTCGCCCGCTCCGCGACCAACACCTTCGCCGAGCTGCTCACCGGGGTGTCGGTCACCGTGTCGAAGGCCGACCCGACCGCGACCACGACGATCAGGGTGGCCAGCGACCCCGAGAGCGTCGCCGCGAAGGTGCAGGCGTTCGTCGACGCCGCCAACGCGGCGCTCAAGGAGATCAGGACCCAGAGCTCCTCGGCCCAGGGCAGTACCGCCGTCCTCAAGGGCGACAGCGCCCTGAGCAGCCTGACCAGCGAGATCCTGACCAGGTTCGCGAGCGCGGTCGACACCTTCGGCTCACCGGCCACACTGGGCATCCAGCTGAAGAAGGACGGCACGGTGCTGTTCGACAAGGCGACGTTCCTCGCCGCCCTCGAGAAGGACCCGGCGAAGGTCCAGGGCATGCTGGGCGGAGTCCCGGCGAAGCCCGGCCCCCCCGCCACCGCAGCGGTCGAGGGCCTGGCCCAGCGCGTGCAGGCGCTGGCCCAGCGGGCCTCGGACGCGACCACCGGCACCCTGACGAGCCTGGCCAAGGGTCGCGACACCCTCGCCAAGGACATCCAGAACCGCATCGCCGACTGGGACACCCGGCTCCAGCTGCGCAGGAACATGCTGACCCGCCAGTTCACCGCCATGGAGACGGCCCTGAGCTCCCTCAAGTCGCAGTCGAGCTGGCTGGCCGGCCAGCTCGCCTCGCTGCCCAGCTCAAGCTGACGTCCGTCCGGCCGATCCTCCCCGTACCAACGCCTCCCCAGGAGTCAGCTCGATGAGTGCCGCGTCCCTCCGCGCCCGTTACCTCGACGACGCCGTCAGCACCGCGTCGCCGCAGCAGGTCCTGGTCATGCTCTACGACCGGCTGGCCCTCGACCTCGAGCGCGCCCGGCTGGCGCTCGGCGAGGGCCGCTCCGACGACGCCGACGCCCAGCTGCGGCACGCGCAGGAGATCGTCTTCGAGCTGCTGAGCAGCCTGCGGGTCGACGCCTGGGAGGGCGGGCCGCGCCTGGCCGCCCTCTACAACTGGCTGCTCGCCGAGCTCACGCAGGCCGGTCTCAAGCGCGACCGCAACCGGGTCGCCTCCTGCCTGCAGATCGTCGAGCCGCTGCGCGACGCGTGGCGCCAGGCCGCCGCGAACCTGGCCGCGGGTCCCGCATGACCCCGCCGCACTCCCCGGGGGACCGGCGCCACGCGGAGTGGACCGTCGTCCTCGAGGAGATGGAGGGCGAGGTGATCGACGCGGAGCGCTCCATCCGGGGCAACCGCGCCGAGGAGATCGCCGCCTGGGGCCGGCGCATGGAGGACTGGGTGCCGCCGAGCAGCCTCGGTCCCCTGCCGATGGACCTGCGCGAGCGCGCCGCCCGGCTGCTGCAGCACCAGCTCGCCGTCGCCGAGGAGCTCGTCGAGCGGATCACCCAGTCGCAGCGCCAGCGCGACCTCGCCGCCCGCATGGCCTACCGCCCCCGCCCGGTCGCCGCCTTCGTCGACCGCGCCCTGTGACCCGCTCCCGGTAACCCGCACTCCCCCGACCACACGGCCGGGCCCGCCACGACAGTGGCCGGCCCGGCCGTCGTCCTTCCCGGGTCCGGCGAGACGGCGTCCCCGGAGCCCTGGCGTCACAGACGCACCGGGGAACCCGTTCGTGCCGCCCGTCCCACCGGTCACCCGTGTGGCGGACGATGGTCAAGCCGCCCCGGCCGGCTGCCGAGGAGACCCCTGCACGGACAGCACCACTCTCGCCACGGATCGGCGGCCCTCCCCGCGCTCGCGCGGGTGTCCCGACGTACCCGGAGGCCTGTCGTGTCCTGCCGTCCTGCCCGCCGGCGGTCCGCCCGATGATCGGCGACGTCACCACGACGACGCTGCACGCCGCCCTGGCCGGGCTGGCGCAGCGCAGCCGCGTCACCGCGGACAACATCGCCAACGTCCAGACCCCGGGCTTCCTGGCCGGCCGCACCGACTTCGAGTCCTCGCTGCGCACCGAACTGCGCCAGGGCAAGGCGCCGACGGTCTCCGGTGGCTCGATCGCCCGCTCCCTGGAGCCCACCCGCGAGGACGGCAACAACGTGAACCTCGACAGCGAGACGGTCATCGCCACCGAGACCGGCCTGCGCTACCAGCTCGCCCTCAACGCGCTCGACGGCAAGTACGGCCTCCTGCGCTCGGCCCTGCGGACGGCATGACGTGTTCGACAGCCTCGACATCTCCGGGTCCGGCCTCTCGGTGCACCGCCGCTGGATGGACGCCGTCTCGGACAACATCGCCAACATCAACACGGTCAGCTCGTCCGACGGTGAGGCGTTCAAGGAGCGCATGGTCGTCGCGCAGGCCGTGGACTACGGCTCCGGCGAGGGCGGCGTGCGCATCGCCGGCGCGGAGTTCGGCAGCGGCGAGGGCCGGCTGGTCCACGAGCCCGACCACCCGCTGGCCGACGACGAGGGCTACGTGCGCTACCCCGACATCGACCTCGGTGACCAGATGACCCAGCTGATGATGGCCCAGCGCGGCTACCAGGCGAACCTGGCGTCCGTGGAGCGGGCCACCACCGCGTACCAGGCCGCCCTCCAGCTCGGGAAGGGCTGACCATGACGTCCCCCATCGGCGGCATCTCGCTGCCCAGCGTGCCCACCATCGGTGCCCTCGGCGGGGTCGCCGACGCCACCGCCGCGACGTCCGCGGCGAGCACCACCGGCGACGGCTTCGCCGCCACCCTGGCCGGCGCGGTCGACCAGCTGCAGGGCCTGCAGTCGACGTCGAGCGGTCTGGCCACCGCGGCCGCCACCGGCGACCTCAAGGACGTGCACGACTACATGATCGCCGCGCAGGAGGCCTCGCTGGCCACCGAGATGGTCGTGACGCTCAAGAACAAGGCCGTTGAGGCCTTCACCGAGATCATGAGGATGCCCATCTGATGCCCGCCGCACTCGCCGGGCCGCTGGGGAAGCTGCGCAGCGCCCTGGACGCGATCAGCCTCGGCCAGAAGGTCGTCATCGGCCTGCTCGTCGCCGCGCTGGGCCTGGGCGGCTTCTCCTTCTACAGCTGGGTCACCACGCCGACGATGGCGCCGCTGTTCTCCAACCTGGCCTCGACCGACGCCTCGGCGATCGTCGACGAGCTCAACGCCGGTGGCGTGGCCTACGAGCTCGCCGACGGCGGTGGCACGATCATGGTCGCCAACGACCAGGTGTACGACCTGCGCCTGCAGATGAGCGGCAAGGGCCTGCCGGCCGGCTCCGAGACCGGCTACGCCCTGCTCGACGAGCAGGCCATCACCACCAGCGAGTTCCAGCAGCAGGTGCAGTACCAGCGCGCCGTCGAGGGCGAGCTGGCCAACACCCTCGAGGCGCTCGACGGCGTCTCGCAGGCGGTCGTGCACGTGGCGCTGCCCGAGGACGAGGTGTTCGCCACCGACGAGGGCGAGCCGACCGCCTCGGTGCTGCTGGACCTGGCGCCGGGCACCGAACTCGGCGGCGAGCAGATCCAGTCGATCACCAACCTGGTCTCCTCGAGCATCGAGGGCATGGACCCCGAGCAGGTGACCGTCAGCGACTCGACCGGCCAGCTGCTCTCGGCCGCCGGCCAGGGCGTGACGTCCGCGTCCGGCGACGCCCGCTCGCAGATGGAGACCGACTACGAGACCCGGCTGGCCGCCAACGCCCAGTCGATCCTCGACACGGTCCTCGGCACCGGCAACGCCCGGGTCTCGGTCCGCGCCGACCTGGACATGTCGCAGCGCGACAGCACCGCGACGACCCACGGCTACACCGAGGGCACCCCGCCGGAGTCCGAGCAGACCTCGCGCGAGACCTACACCGGCGACGGCACCGCCGTCGGCGGCGTCCTCGGCCCGGAGAACACCGCCGACGCGGCGGACGGCACCGGCGGCGGGCAGGCGACCTACGAGACCGAGTCGACGACGGCCAACAACTCCGTCGACGAGACCGTCACCAACACCGTCACCGCCCCGGGCGAGGTCAAGCGGCTCACCGTGGCCGTCGTGCTCAACGACACCGTGGCCGGCAACCTCAACCAGGCGCAGGTCCAGGACCTGGTCGGCAACGCGGTCGGCCTGGACGCGGCCCGCGGTGACGACATCAGCCTCGCCTCGCTGGCCTTCGACACCAGCGCCGCCGACGAGGCGGCCGCGGAGATGGCCGCGGCCCGCGAGGCCGAGCAGCAGGCGCAGATGTGGTCGCTGATCAGGACCGGGGGCATCGCGCTGGGGATCGCGCTGCTCGTGCTCGTCGTCTGGCTGCGCTCGCGCCGCCGCGGCGAGGACGAGGAGGACGACGAGGACTACCCGCTCGAGCTGGACGAGGGCGTCATGGCCGAGCTCGAGCGGCTGCGGGTGGCCAGCGCGCGGGACGACACCGCCGTCCTGGACAGCCGCGCGCTGGAACTGGAGGCCGCGGAGCGGCAGCGGGTGCGGGGGGAGATCTCGAGCATGGTCAGCGAGCGTCCGGACGAGGTGGCGCAGATGCTGCGCGGTTGGCTGAGTGATGTGAAGTGACGCTGGCCAGTGTCGAGCAGCTGGTGGGCGCGGGCGGGACCAACCTGCCCGCACTGCCGCCGGCTCCCCCGCGCCCGGAGCTGCCGGGCCTGCGCAAGGCCGCGGTCTTCCTCGCCCAGATGAGCAAGGAGGAGGCCGGCGTCCTGCTGGCCAAGCTGCGGCCCCGCGAGGTCGAGGCCCTCACCCGCGAGATCATGAAGCTCGGCTCGCTGGAGCCCGACGACGTCGACGGCGTCCTCACCGAGTTCCACCAGATGATGAGCGCGCAGCGCTACGTCGGCCGCGGTGGCGTCGACTTCGCCCGCGAGATCCTGGCCGCGGGGCTCGGCGAGGACAAGGCCGAGGGCATCCTGGCCCGGCTCAACGTCGTCTACACCGAGGTCCCGTTCGCCTCGCTGCGCAACGCCGACGTCCGCCAGCTGGTCACCTTCCTCAAGGACGAGCACCCGCAGGTCATCGCGCTGGTCCTGGCGCACCTGACCGCCGCGCAGTCGGCCGAGGTGCTCTCCGGCTTCAACCCCGAGCAGCAGGCCGAGGTGGCCCACCGGATCGCCACGATGGACCGCACCTCCCCGGAGATGGTCCGCCTGGTCGAGGAGGAGCTCGGCCGGCGCATGGGCTCGCTGCTCGCCCACCAGGACATGTCGACCGTCGGCGGCGTGGAGACCCTCGTCGAGATCATCAACCGCTCGCCGCGGCCGACCGAGCGCTCGATCCTCGAGTGGCTCGACAGCTCCGACCCGGAGCTGGCCGAGCAGGTGCGCGCGCAGATGTTCGTGTTCGAGGACATCACCACGATCGACGACCGCTCCATGCAGCTGGTGCTGCGCGAGGTGGCGTCCAACGACCTGGCCACGGCGCTCAAGGGCGTGCGCCCCGACGTCCGGGACAAGGTCGTCCGCAACCTCTCCGAGCGCGCCGCCGAGAACCTCGCCGAGGAGATCGAGCTGCTCGGCCCGGTCCGCGCCCGCACGGTCGAGGAGGCGCAGGGCAAGGTCGTCGCCGTCATCCGCACCCTCGAGGAGCAGGGCGTGCTGACCATCTCGCGCGGTGGGGACGATGAGTTCGTCGCGTGAGTCGGTGCTGCTGCGCGGGGCCTCGGCCAGCGCGGCGGCTCCGTACCGGCAGGTCGCCGGGACGACGGTGCCGCCGCGTCCGGTCGCCCCGGCACCGCACCCGGCCGCGCCCGCCGGCCCGTCCCCGGTCGTCGCCACCGCCCCCGAGGTGGTGGTCGAGCGCCGCGGGACCACCCGCCGCGCCGCCGACGTCCCGGTGCCCAACGGCCGCGGCGTGCTGCGGCTCGGCGACGTCTACGCCGAGGAGCTGACCCGGCTGCGCGAGTTCGCGCACCGCGAGGGGTTCTCGGCCGGGCACGCCGAGGGCGTCGCGGCCGCCGCCCAGGTGGTCGCCGAGGCCGAGGCCGCCGCGGCGGCCCGGCTGGCCGACGTGCAGGCGCGCTGGGAGCGGCGGATGGCCTCGGCCACCGCCGCGCTCGGCGCGGCCGTCGCCGCCCTGGAGACCGCCGCCGTGCCGACCGCCGACGACGTGCGCGACACCGTCCTCGACGGCGTGCTGACGCTGGTCGAGGACCTCCTCGGCCGGGAGCTGTCGGCCACCACCACCGCCGGTGTCGACGCCGTCCGTCGCGCGCTGACCCTGGTGCCGGCCGACGCGCCGGCGGTCGTGCGACTGCACCCCGACGACCTCGCCGAGGTGCCGCCCGCGGCGCTGGCCGCGCTGCCGCCCACGGTCACCGTGGTCGGCGACGGGACCGTCGAGCGGGCCGGGGCGATCGCCGAGTCCGGCCCGCGCCGGGTCGACGCGCAGCTGTCGACGGCGCTGGCGCGGGTGCGGGCGGTGCTGTCGACGTGAGCGCCGCCACCGTCCTCGCCCGGGCCCGTCTCGCCGCGCGCCCCGAGCTCACCGGCTCCGTCGTCGGCGCCATGGGCCTGACCCTCACCGTGGAGGGCGTCGTCGCCGCGGTCGGCGACCTCGTGGAGGTCGACCCCGGCCCGCGCGGGCTGATGGCCGAGGTCGTCGCCGTCTCCCGCGACCGGCTCACCTGCATGCCGCTGGGCGAGCTCGGCGGCGTCCACGCCGGCGCCCCGGTCCGCAACACCGGCATGCCGCTGCAGGTGCCGGTCGGCGAGGCACTCCTCGGCCGCGTGCTCGACGGCCTCGGCCGGCCGGTCGACGGCGGCCCCGCGCTCGGCGCCGGCAGCGGTCGGGGCATCGACTGGGTCGACCTGGCCAGCGAGACGCCGCACGCGCTGTCGCGCCGGAGGGTCGAGGACCCGCTGCCGGTCGGCGTCCGCGCGCTGGACACCCTCGTGCCGGTCGGCAAGGGCCAGCGGCTGGGCATCTTCGCCGGCTCCGGCGTCGGCAAGTCCACCCTGCTCGCGCAGATCACCCGCGGCACCGAGGCCGACGTCCGCGTCATCGGGCTGATCGGCGAGCGGGGCCGCGAGGTCAAGGAGTTCCTCGAGGAGAACCTCGGCGCCGAGGGCATGGCCCGCACCGTCGTCGTCGTCGCCACCTCCGACGAGCCGCCGCTGGTGCGACTCAAGGCCGCGTTCGTGGCCACCCGCATCGCCGAGGGCTTCCGCGACCAGGGCCGCGACGTGCTGCTGCTCATGGACTCGATCACCCGCACCGCGATGGCCCAGCGCGAGGTCGGCCTCTCGGCCGGCGAGCCCCCGGCCACCCGGGGCTACCCGCCGAGCGTCTTCGCGATGATGCCCAAGCTGCTGGAGAAGGCCGGCCCCGGCGCGACCGGGTCGATCACCGGCCTCTACACCGTGCTGGTCGAGGGCGACGACCACAACGAGCCGATCGCCGACACCGCCCGCTCGATCCTCGACGGGCACGTGGTCCTCACCCGCAGGCTGGCCACCACCGGCCACTTCCCCGCCATCGACGTCCTGGAGTCGATCTCCCGCGTCGCGGGCGCCGTGACGACCCCGGCCCGCATGGCCGACGCCCGCGAGGCCCGCCGGCTGCTCGGCGCGCTGCGCGACGTCAAGGAGCTGGTGGAGATCGGCGCCTACCAGCCGGGCAGCGACCCGCTGGTCGACCGCGCCCGGGTGCTCTCCCCGGCGCTGGACGCCTTCCTGCGCCAGCCGCTGGACGACACGACCTCCCCCGACGACGCGTGGTCGATGCTGCACCGGCTCGTGACGGCGGGCTGACGTGGGCAAGCGGGCCGCCTTCCGGCTCGAGCCGGTGCTGCGGATCCGCCGGGCCGCCGAGCAGGCCGCCTCCCAGGCCGCCGCCGAGGCCGACGCCGCGGCGCGGGAGGCGCGCCGCCGGGCCGAGGGGCAGGCCGCCGCGCTGGCCACCCGGCTGCCCCCGCCGTCGGCACCCGCACACGTCTTCCTCGCCGCGATGGTCGCATCGGGCGCCGCGGCTGCCGATGTGACAGCTGCACGGGCGACGGCGCAGGCCTCGGCCGAGCACGCCGGACTGCTCCGCGCGCGGTGGACCGCCGCCGCCCAGGAGACCAAGGCGCTGGAGAAGCTGCGCGAGCGGCACCTCCTGGCGCTGCGGACCGCCGAGGTCTCCGCCGAGGAGCGGGCCGTCGACGACCTGGTGACGCGCCGGCACGCGGTGCGCGCCGCGGGGAACGAGGGAGAGGAGGAGCCGTGGAGGGCCTGACCGCGGCGCACAGCCGCATCGCCGAGATCCAGAACCGGATCCTGACGTTCGCCTCGGCGTCGTCGACCTCGACGTCGGCCGCCACGTCGTCGGCGTGGTCGAGCGCGGCTGCGGCCGCCGGCCTCACCGGCACGTCGGCCACCGCCGCGACCGCGGCGCCGGGGAGCAGCGATCTCGAGTCACAGGTCGTCGCGGCGGCGTCGAAGTACCTCGGCGTCCCCTACGCCTGGGGCGGCACCGACCCCTCGGTCGGGCTGGACTGCTCCGGCCTGGTGCAGCGGGTCTTCGCCGACCTCGGCATCGACCTGCCGCGCACCAGCTCGCAGCAGGCGACCGCCGGCACGCCGGTCGCGAGCCTCGACGAGGCCCGCCCCGGCGACCTCGTCCTCTTCGACAACTCCTCGTCGCGGCCGGGCATCGACCACGTCGGCATCTACGTCGGGGACGGCAAGATGATCGCCGCCCCGCAGGCGGGCGAGAAGGTCAAGATCCAGGACGTCGGCGACCCGGCGCTCATCCGCCGGGTGCTGCCGCCGACCGCCGCTGCCGCGTCAGCCCTCCCGGCGACCGGCACCGGGGCGGGCCCGGCCGGCGTCCCCTACGCCGACCTGTTCACCGCCGCCGGCGCGCGGCACGGCGTCGACCCGGCGCTGCTGGCCGCCGTGGCGAAGGTCGAGTCCGGCTTCGACTCCTCCGCCGTCTCCTCCGCCGGGGCCACCGGGCTCATGCAGTTCATGCCGGCCACCGCCCGCGGCCTCGGCGTCGACCCCTCCGACCCGGCGTCGTCGATCGACGGCGCGGCCCGCTACCTGCGCCAGCTCACCGACCGCTTCGGCTCCACCGACCTGGCGCTGGCCGCCTACAACGCCGGGCCCGGCGCGGTGGCGCGTGCCGGCGGCATCCCGCCCTACGCCGAGACCCAGTCCTACGTCCGGAAGGTCACCAGCGCCGCGGAGGCGTACTCATGACAGCTCCCGCCCTGACCGCCGTCCTCCCCGCACCCGCCCCCGCGGCGCCCCCGGCCGCCGCCGACCCCCGCTCGGCCGCCGGCTTCGCCTCCGCGCTCGACAGCGCGGTCGCCGACAGCACCTCCGCCGACGCCGGCACCGGCCGGGCCGCGGCCGAGGAGGACGTCCCGGCCGACGACGAGACGACGCCGGCCGACACCCCCCGCGACACCGGCCGCGACGCCGCCCGACCG
>NZ_JBFNXQ010000083.1:0-21719 GCF_041018925.1 Geodermatophilus maliterrae | reverse complement strand
CCCGCATCGCGCCGGGTCCGCGCGACCGCGCCGAGGTGACCACCATGGCGCTGACCAGCGCCGCCATCCCGCCGCTGGCCACCTGGCACTTCCTCCGCGGCGCGGTGCGGCACCGCCGGGTGACGCCGTGGCGCGGGCTGCCCGACCTGGTGCTGTTCGACCGCGACGGCACGCTCGTGCGCGACTACCCGTACAACGGCGACCCGGAGCTCGTGAAGCCGGTGCCGGGCGCGGAGGAGGCGGTCGACGCGCTGCGCGCCCGCGGTGTGCGGGTCGGGGTGGTGAGCAACCAGTCCGGCGTGGCCCGCGGGATCGTCTCCCGCGAGCAGGTCGACGCCTGCATGGCCCGCCTCGACGAGCTCCTCGGCCCCTTCGAGACGGTCCAGGTCTGCCCGCACGGTCCCGACGACGGCTGCACCTGCCGCAAGCCCGCGCCGGGGATGGTGAAGGCCGCCTGCGCCGAGCTCGACGTCGACCCCGCCCGCTGCGTGGTCATCGGCGACATCGGTGCCGACGTCGAGGCCGCCGCGGCCGCCGGGGCCAGCGGGATCATGGTGCCGACGCCGGTGACCCGGAAGCAGGAGGTCGCCGCCGCGCCCCGGGTGGCCGCCACCCTGACCGCCGCGGTCGACGACGTGCTGGCGGGCCGCTGGTGAGCCGGCGCCGGGGCACGGTGCTGGTCGCCCGGCTGGACAACGCCGGCGACGTCCTGCTGCAGGGGCCGCTGGTCCGCGCGGTGGCCGCCGCCGCCGAGCGGGTGGTGTTCCTCGCCGGGCCGGCCGGTGCCGAGGCCGCGGCCCTGCTGCCCGGTGTCGACGAGGTGTGGACCTGGGCCTGCCCGTGGATCCTCGGCGACCCCCCGCCGGTCGACGCGGCCGACCTGGCCGCACTGACCGGGCGGGTCCGCGCGCTGGCGCCCGACGAGGCGGTCGTCCCCACCTCGTTCCACCAGTCGCCCCTGCCGCTGGCGCTGCTGCTGCGCGCGGCCGGCGTCCCGCGGATCTCGGCGACCAGCGTCGACTACCCCGGCTCGCTGCTCGACGTCCGGCACCGGGTCGACGACGACCTGCCCGAGCCGGAGCGGGCGCTCTCGCTGGCCCGCGCGGCCGGGTTCGACCTGCCCGACGGCGACGACGGCCGGCTCTCGGTGCGCCGTCCGCTGCCCCCGGCGCCGCAGCAGCCCGGCTACGTCGTGCTGCACCCGGGGGCCTCCGTGCCCGCGCGCGCCTGGCCCGTGGAGCGCTGTGCCGAGGCGGTCGTGGCGCTGACCGACGCCGGGCACCGGGTGCTGGTCACCGGCGGGCCGGGGGAGCGGGCGCTCACCGCCGCCGTCGCCGGCGCGCGGGGCGCCGACCTCGGCGGCGCGACGTCACTGGCGGAGATGGCGGCGGTGCTCGACGGCGCCGCGGCCGTCGTCGTCGGCAACACCGGCCCCGCGCACCTGGCCGCCGCCGTCGGGACGCCGGTCGTCTCGCTGTTCAGCCCGGTCGTCCCCGCGGTGCGGTGGGCGCCCTACGGCGTCCCCACGGTCCTGCTCGGTGACCAGGACGCCCCCTGCCGGCTCACCCGGGCCCGCGAGTGCCCGGTGCCCGGCCATCCCTGCCTGACGTCGGTGACCGCGGCGGACGTCGTCGCGGCCGTGGAGGGGCTGGTGGCCGCGTGAGGATCCTGCTCTGGCACGTGCACGGCTCCTGGACGACGGCGTTCGTCCAGGGCCGGCACGAGTACCTGATACCGGTCGTGGACGGCCCCGGGGGGAACCGGAGCCCCGACGGCCTCGGCCGCGCCCGCACCTGGGACTGGCCGGCGTCGGCCCGCGAGGTGACGCCCGAGCAGCTGCGCGCCGAGGACGTCGACGTCGTCGTCCTGCAGCGCACGCGCGACCTCGAACTGGTCCGCGCGTGGCTGGGCCGCGAGCCCGGCCGCGACCTGCCCGCCGTCTTCCTCGAGCACAACGCGCCGGGGCTGGAGCCCGGCGACGGGCCGGTGCCGCACACCCGGCACCCGCTGGCCGACCGCGACGACGTCCCGATCGCGCACGTCACCCACTTCAACCGGCTCTTCTACGACAACGGCCGGGCGCCGACGACGGTCATCGAGCACGGCATCGTCGACCCCGGCGAGCGCTGGACCGGCGAGCTGGCCCGGGCCGCCGTCGTCACCAACGAGCCGGTCCGGCGGGGACGCACGGTGGGGGCCGACCTGCTGCCCGGGCTGGCCGCGGCCGCCCCGGTGGACGTCTTCGGCATGGGCCTGGCCGGCCTGCACGAGCGCCACGGCCTCGACCCCGGACGGGTGGTGCTGTTCGACGACCCGCCGCAGGCCGCGATGCACACCGAGCTGGCCCGCCGCCGGGTCTACGTGCACCCCGTCCGGTGGACCTCGCTCGGACTCTCGCTGCTCGAGGCGATGCACCTGGGCATGCCGGTGGTCGCCCTCGCCACCACCGAGGTGGTCGAGGCGGTGCCCCCGGGCGCCGGGGTGCTGTCCACCCGGCCCGAGGTGCTGTGGGACGCGGTCCGCACCTACCTGCACGACGAGGACGCCGCCCGGCTGGCCGGCGAGGCGGCCCGCGCCGCCGCGCTGGAGCGCTACGGGCTTCCCCGGTTCCTCTCCGACTGGGACACCCTGCTCGAGGAGGTCACCCGATGAGGACGCACCGGGGTACCGGCGCGCCGCTGCGCATCGACCTGGTCAGCGAGCACGCCTCGCCGCTGGCCGCGATCGGCGGCGTGGACGCCGGTGGGCAGAACGTGCACGTCGCCGCGCTGGCGGCCGGGCTGGCCGAGCGCGGCCACGAGGTCACGGTGCACACCCGCCGCGACGACCCGCGGCTGCCCGACGAGGTGCCCACCGACGACGGTTACGTCGTCTCGCACCTGACCGCGGGCCCCGCCGAGGCGCTGCCCAAGGACGACCTGCTCGGGCACGTGCCGGCGCTGGCCGCCGCGCTGCGCGCCCGCTGGGCGGTGCAGCCGCCCGACGTCGTCCACGCGCACTTCTGGATGAGCGGGCTGGCCGCGGTCGAGGCCGCCGGGAGCCTGCTGACGCCGGTCCCGGTGCTGCAGACATTCCACGCGCTCGGCTCGGTCAAGCGCCGCCACCAGGGCGACGCCGACACCTCCCCGGCGCAGCGGGTCGAGCTCGAGCGGGGCCTGTGCCGGGCGGTCGGCCACGTCGTCGCCACCTGCAGCGACGAGGTGTTCGAGCTGCGCCGCCTGGGGCTGGCCCGCGACCGCGTCTCGATCGTCCCGTGCGGCGTCGACACCGCGGTGTTCACCCCGCGCGGCCCGGTCGCCCCGGGCACCGGCCGGCCGCGGCTGCTGGTGCTCGGCCGGCTGGTCGAGCGCAAGGGCCAGGAGGACGCCGTCCGCGCACTGGCCGCCGTGCCGGACGCCGAGCTGGTGGTCGTCGGCGGCCCGCCTCCCGGCGAGGTCGACGCCGATCCGGAGGTGCGCCGGCTGCGGGCCGTCGCCGCCGAGGTCGGGGTGGCCGACCGCGTCTGCTTCGCCGGGTCGGTCGCCCGCGCCGACGTCCCCGCCTGGGTGCGCTCGGCCGACGTCGTCCTGGCCGTGCCCTGGTACGAGCCGTTCGGCATCACGCCGCTGGAGGCCATGGCCTGTGGCCGCCCGGTGGTGGCCACCGCCGTCGGCGGGCTGCAGGACTCCGTGGCCGACGGCGTCACCGGTGACCTGGTGCCCCCGCGCGACCCCGAGCGCCTCGGCGAGGTGCTCGCCGCGCTGCTGGCCGACGACGCCCGCCGCGCCGCCTACGGGGCGGCCGGGGTCCGCCGGGCCCGCGCCCGCTACCGGTGGGCCCGCGTGGCCGCCGACACCGAGGCCGTCTACCGGCAGGTCCTGTCCACCCGGCGTCCCGTCGAGGCCGTCCGATGAGCGCCCCCGGAGGTCGCCCGATGAGTGTCGCTCCCCACTCCACCGGCGAGGTCGTCTCGCCCGACGCCTGCACGCACCTCACCGGCCGCGACCACGTCGCGTCGCTGACGTCGGCGCTGCGCAGCCTCGACGCCTCGGTCGACACCCTCGACCGCTGGGGCCGGCTGCTGGCCGACGTGCTGTGCGGGCAGTCGCGGGGGCGGCTGCTGGCCGCGGGGAACGGCGGGAGCGCCGCGCAGGCGCAGCACCTCACCGCCGAGCTGGTGGGCCGCTACCGCGCCGACCGGCCGCCGTTCTCGGCGATCTGCCTGACCGCGGAGACGTCGTCGCTGACCGCGATCGCCAACGACTACCCGGCCGACGAGCTCTTCGCCCGCCAGGTCGAGGCGCACGGCCGGGCCGGCGACGTCCTGGTCCTGCTGTCCACGTCGGGCCGGTCGCCGAACGCCGTCGCCGCCGCCCGCCGCGCCCGCGAGTGCGGCATCACGGTCCTGTCGATCACCGGCCCGGCGCCCAACCCGCTGGAGGCCGCCTCCGACGAGGCGGTGTGCATCGACTCCCCGTGGACGGCCACCGTGCAGGAGTGCCACCTCGTGGCCCTGCACCTGCTGTGCGCGGCCTTCGACGCCGCGGTGCTGGCCGAGCCGGCCCGGGTGCCGGTCAGCCGGATCGGGGTGGCCCGGTGAAGCCGCTCGTCGTCGTCGGTGACGCGCTGCTCGACGTCGACCTGGTCGGCACGGCGTCGCGGCTGACCCCCGACGCGCCGGTACCCGTGGTCGAGGACGTCGAGACGCGCGAGCGCCCCGGCGGCGCCGCGCTGGCCGCCGTCGTCGCGGCGCAGGCCACCGACCGCGAGGTCGTGCTGGTCGCCCCGCTGGCCGACGACGAGGGTGCGGAGCGGCTGCGGGCGCTGCTGGCCGGC
The DNA here is from genome assembly GCF_041018925.1 of Geodermatophilus maliterrae. Classification (NCBI taxonomy): domain Bacteria; kingdom Bacillati; phylum Actinomycetota; class Actinomycetes; order Geodermatophilales; family Geodermatophilaceae; genus Geodermatophilus; species Geodermatophilus maliterrae. Next base: position 16,904 of record NZ_JBFNXQ010000083.1, on the reverse strand, counting down.
AGGGTGCGCCTGGTCGCCGTCCCGGCCGCCGGCGGCACCGCGGTCAAGCGCCGGGTGCGGGTGGGCGACCACTCGGTGGTGCGCATCGACAGCGGCTCGCCGACGGTGACGCTCGGGGAGCTCCCGGCGGAGGCCGCCGACGTCATCCGCGACGCCGCCGCCGTCCTCGTCGCCGACTACGGGCGCGGCACCACGGCCGACCCCGCCGTCCGGGCCGCGCTGGCCACCGCCGGTGGGCCGGTGGTCTGGGACCCGCACCCGCGCGGCGCCGACCCGGTGCCCTCCGTGCGGCTGGTCACGCCCAACGGCGCGGAGGCCGCACGCGTCGCGGCCGCAGCCGGTGTCCCCGTGGACGGCGACGGGCTGGCCGCCGTCGGCGCGCGGGCGGAGGCGCTCATCCGGCACTGGGGGGTCGGCGCGGTCGCGGTGACCCTCGGGGACCGCGGGGCGCTGCTGTCCTACGGCGAGGGCGCGCCGATGGTCGTGCCCGCGGTGCCCGTGACCGGCGGGGACCCGTGCGGTGCCGGCGACTCCTTCGCCGCCGCGGCCGCCCTGGCGCTCGCCGCGGGTGCGGTGACCGGTGAGGCGGTGGCGGCCGCGGTGGCCTTCGCCGGGGACTTCGTCGCCCGTGGCGGCGCCGCGGCCTGGGACGCCTCCGGGGCGCGCGAGCCGAACGTGGTGGCCGACGACGGGGTGTCCGCGCTGCTGGCGCGGGTGCGCGCCGCCGGCGGCACCGTGGTGGCCACCGGCGGCTGCTTCGACCTCCTGCACGCCGGGCACGTGGCCACGCTGCGCGCCGCCCGCGGCCTCGGCGACTGCCTCGTCGTGTGCATCAACTCCGACGACTCGGTGCGCCGGCTCAAGGGCCCGTCCCGGCCGCTGGTCACCGCCGCCGACCGCGCGCGGGTGCTCGAGGCGCTGGCGTTCGTCGACGCCGTCGTCGTCTTCGAGGAGGACACCCCGGCGCACGTCCTCGACCGGCTGCGGCCCGACGTCTGGGCCAAGGGCGGCGACTACGCCGGCGCGGACCTCCCCGAGGCCGCGGTGCTGCGGCAGTGGGGTGGCCAGGCCGTGGTCCTGCCCTACCTCGACGGCCACTCGACCACGGCCCTGGTCGAGCGCTCCCGCAGCAAGGACCCCGTCCTCCCCATGCTTCGCGAGCTCGGCGCGGGGCCCGGAACGGGGCCGTGAGAGCACGACCCGTCGCGGTCGTCCTCCGGCCGCTCGGGCTCGGCGACCTGCTCACCGGCGTCCCGGCGATCCGGGCGGTGCGCGCCGCCGTCCCGGACCACCGCCTGGTCCTGGCGACGACGACCGCGCTGGCGCCCCTGGCGGCGCTCGTGGACGCCGTCGACGAGGTGCTGCCCGCCCGTGAGCTCGAGCCGCTGGACTGGTCCGGGCCGCCGCCGGAGCTCGCCGTCGACCTGCACGGCAAGGGCCCGGCCTCGCACGTCGTCGTCGCGGACCTGCACCCGGACCGGCTGCTGACCTTCGCCAGCCCCGGCTACCCCGGCCCGACCTGGTACCCCGGCGAGCACGAGGTCCGGCGCTGGTGCCGGCTGGTCGCCGAGGGCCTCGGGATCGACGCCGACCCCGACGCGCTGGACCTCGCCGTCCCGTCCGTACCGCCCGCGGTCGCCGGGGCCGCGCTGGTGCACCCCGGTGCCGCCCACCCGGGGCGGCGCTGGCCGGCCGACCGGTTCGCCGCCGTCGCCCGCCGGCTGGCCGGGACCGGGCACGACGTGCGCGTCACCGGCGGCCCGGCCGAACGCGACCTGGCCGAGGCGGTGGCTCGCGGAGCGGGGCTGGGGGCGGCGGCGGTGCTCGCCGGCCGCACCTCGACGCCGGAGCTCGCCGCCACGGTCGCCGCCGCGCGGGTGGTGGTCAGCGGCGACACCGGGGTGGCGCACCTGGCCAGCGCCTACCGCCGTCCGTCGGTGGTGCTGTTCGGGCCGGTGTCACCCGCGCTGTGGGGCCCGCCGCCGCGGGTCGGGCGGGGCGGAGGAGCACTGCACGTCGTCCTCTGGCACGGGGACGGCACCGGCGACCCCTGGGGCACCGAGCTCGACCCGGCCCTGGCGCGGATCACCGTCGACGAGGTGACCGCCGCGCTCGAGGACCTCCTCGCCCGCACCTAGGGAGGTCCCGCGCGTCCTCGTGCTCTGCTCCCGATGCGGACCAGAGCACGACCGACCCGGGACAGCAGCTGGCCGCGTGGCCGGGAGGAGGGGGGCCCGGAGGGCCCCGACGAGTGGCCGGGGTGCTCAGCGCTGCCGCAGCGCGTCGAAGAGGACGTCCTGCAGGTCGGTCGGGTCGACGGCGGAGTACGCGGCGCCACCGGTCACCGAGGCGATCTGCTCGAGCGCGGCGATGTCGGCGTCCGGACCGAGCGCGACGCCGATGACCTTGACCGGGCGCTCCGGGTCGGCCTCGTCGCGCAGCGACTGGAGCAGCGCGTCGAGCGCGATGCCCTGGTCGTCCTCGTTGGTGCCGTCGGTGACGATGACGACGCTGCTCACCGCGTCGGGGTCGTACTGCTCGCGGGCCGACCGCACGGCGGCCAGCGTGGTGTCGAACAGTCCCGTACCGCCGCGGGACAACCGCTCCGGGATGGTGTCGAGCTGCTCGTCGAGCAGGTCCCGCTGGGTGGCGCCGCCGTCGACCTCGGTCTCCAGCGTGCGGATGGGGGCCAGCTCGGTCCAGTCCTGCTCGCCCTCGAGCTGGTGGGCGAAGACCCACAGGCCGATCGAGGAGGTGCCGGGGATCAGCGACAGCGCGCTCTTGGCGGCGTCGCGGGACAGGGTGGCGCGAGTGCCGTCGCCGGCGGGGGCCTCCATCGACGCCGACACGTCGAAGACGGTCAGCAGCCGGGACGGCGCGGCCAGCCGGGCGAGCTCGACCAGCAGGCCCTGCACCTGCTCGGCGTCCACCTCGAGGGCCTCCGGCGCCTCTTCGCGGACACCGCTGCCGGGGTCGGTCGGTGCGGTGCCGTCGGCGTCGCGGAACCCGGCGGCCAGGACGGCGGTGCGCGCCTCCTCGGAGGTCAGCGTCCGGACGACGGCGTCCACGGCCGGCCGGTCCTCGTCGTCCTGCGAGCCGACGCGCAGCACCGGGTAGTCCAGCTGCGGCGAGCCCTCGGAGGGGTAGACGGCGACCAGTTGGGAGTCCTCGGCGCCGCGGCCGACCGTGACGACCTCCTGCTCGCTGACCGGCACCAGCGGCGCGGCGGCGTCCCCGCTGCTGCTCGCGTCCAGCGCCTCGGTGGGAGTGACCGCCGGGCCCCGGCGGGCGGCCAGCACCGCCTGGACGACGGCGTTGTCGGCGGCGTCGGTCCCGCCCAGCGAGGTGCGCAGGGCCGCCAGCGCGGACAGCCCCTCGGCGCTGGCGGCCAGGTCGGGCACCGCGACCGGTCGCACGCCGGTGAGCGCGTCGCGCCACGCCGGCGGCTGCTCGGTCCAGCCCAGCTCGTCCGCGGCGGCGCGGCTGGTGCCGAGCACGACCGGCGAGGTGGCCATCGAGCCGGAGGCGTCGAGGTCGGTGGCGGCGGCCCGGACGGTCCACAGCGAGCTGTCGGGGACCCACACCTGCGGCAGCGCGGAGCCCTCGAGGGCCTCGAGGTCACCGACGGTCTGCAGCGGCTCCTGGGCGATCACCTCGGCCGCGGCGCACGTGCCGCCGCCGAGGTCCTGGGACTCCTCGAGCAGGTCCTGCGCGACGGTGGCCAGCTCGGGCGCGACGGTCACCCGGACGGTGCGCGTGTCGTCGCACCCGCCGCCGGACCCGGCCAGCCACCACACCAGCCCGCCGGCGACGAGGGCCAGCACCAGGAGCGCGACGCCGAGGGCGATCGGCAGGGTGGGCGCAGGGCGTTGCGTACGGCGCGCAGAGGTGGTGTCGGCGTGGCGGCCCATGCTCGCTCTCCGTCAGAGTCCGGTTCCTCGGCGTGCCCTCCGACCGCCGGACCCCAGCGTAGATGCGCTGGCGTCGGCACTGCCGTCAGGTCGGAGGCCGCGCCCGCCGGGACGTCGGTGCGCCGCCGCCAGGCGGTTCAGCCCACCCGCAGGGCCGCCGTCGCGCGCTGCTCGGCGAACCAGGCGACCGTCCGGCGCAGTCCCTCCTCCGAGGGCACCCTCGGCCGCCAGCCGAGCAGTTGCTCGGCCCGCGTGGTGTCGGGACGGCGGACCTTGGGGTCGTCGACGGGCAGGTCGATGAAGGAGATCGGCGATGACGAGCCGGTCAGCTCCACGATCCACTGCGCCAGCCGCAGCATCGACAGCTCGTCGGGGTTGCCGATGTTCACCGGCCCCGGCTGGTCGGAGAACGCCAGGGCCAGGACGCCGCGCACGGTGTCGTCGACGTAGCAGATCGAGCGGGTCTGCGAGCCGTCGCCGGCGACGGTCAGCGGCCGTCCGGACAGTGCCTGGCCGACGAAGGCGGGGATGGCCCGGCCGTCGTCGGGGCGCATCCGCGGCCCGTAGGTGTTGAAGATCCGCACGATCCCGGTGTCGGTGCCCTTGGAGGTGCGGTAGGCGGTGGTCATCGCCTCGCTGAAGCGCTTGGCCTCGTCGTAGACCCCACGCGGGCCGACCGGGTTGACGTTGCCCCAGTACTCCTCGGTCTGCGGGTGCTGCAGCGGGTCGCCGTAGACCTCCGAGGTCGAGGCCAGCACGTAGCGGGCGCCCTTGTCGTGCGCCAGGCCGAGGGTGTGCAGGGTGCCCAGGCTGCCGACCTTGAGCGTCTCGATCGGCATCCTCAGGTAGTCCAGCGGGCTGGCCGGCGAGGCGAAGTGCAGCACCAGGTCGACCGGTCCGGGCACGTGCACGAAGTCGGTGACGTCACAGCGCACCAGGCGGAAGCCGGGGTGCTCCATCAGGTGCACCACGTTCTCCGGCGAGCCGGTGAGGAAGTTGTCGAGGCAGACGACCTCGACGCCCCGGTCGAGCAGGTGCTCGCACAGGTGCGAGCCGAGGAACCCGGCCCCGCCGGTCACCACCGCTCGCCGGATCGTCCGTGCCTCGTGCACCATCCCTGCTCCCGTCCACCTCGCCACCGGGACCCACACCGGCGCGGGACCCGGTGGCTGCCTACCCGGAGATCATCTGCCGACACTTCACCACCTGAGTGTCGTCCGTCCAGGGCGGCCCGGGAACGGCGACGGGCCGCCGGCCTCCACGTGGGAGACCGACGGCCCGCCGTGGTCAGCTGGACCCCGTCCCGGCTCCCGCCCCGAGGGTGCGGGGAGTGGGGCAGGGGTCCTCTCTCAGTTGATCGGCTCCTCGTCCGGGATGCCGCTCTCCGGCGGGGAGGCCGGCTCGCTGTCGGACTCCTCGATCTCGGCGTCGCCGTTGTCGGTGATCAGCACCGGCGTCAGCTCCTCCGAGCCCTCGCCCACGATCCGGCTGACCAGCATGCCGCTGTAGCCGGCGTGGCGGTCCTCCGAGTAGCGGAACGGCGCGAAGCCCGGGCCCTCCCAGTCGGCACCGGCCTGCTCGACGGCGGCGACCAGGTCGTCGCGCGTCGGGTTCTGGCCGGCCGCCTGCAGGGCCTGGACCATCGTGTAGGCCTGCGACATGCCGTAGGCCCGGTAGTTGCTGAGCTCGCCCTCCTGGCCGGACTCCTCCCACACCCGGTTCCAGAGCTCGATCCACGGGTTGTCCGGTGCGTCGACCGTCGGGATGTACTCGGTGGTCAGCACGCCGTCGAGCAGGCTGGCGTCGCTGACCGCGCCCTCGGAGAAGCGGGCCAGCAGCGAGCCGACCAGCTCGGGGTCCGAGCCCACGTTCGAGTAGAACCACTGCGGGTCGTAGCCCAGCTGCAGCGCGGTCAGCTGCGACAGCGCCGTGTAGCTGGGCACGTTGAAGCCGAGGACGAGGTCGGCACCGGCGGCCTGCAGGGCGGAGATCTGCGGGCGGACGTCGGTGTTGCCGGGGACGTAGGTCTCCTCAGCGACGATCTGGTCCTCGAGGTACTGCCGGGCGCCGGCCGAGCCGTCCTCACCGAAGTCGTCGCCCTGGAGGAAGAGGCCGACCTTCGCGTCGGGGAAGTTCTCCGCCACGTACTGGCCGATGATCTTGCCCTCGATCTCGTAGTCGGGCTGCCAGCCGAAGGTGTACGGCTTCTCCTCGACGTCGTCCCACAGCCGGGAGCCCGACGACACGAACAGGTCGGGCACGCCCTCGCTGTTGAGGAAGTCGGTGACCGCGTTGTGGGTCGGGGTGCCCAGGCCCGACATGATCGCGAACACCTCGTCCTCGAGGACGAGCTGGTTGACGACCTGGCTGGTGTTGGTCGGGTTGTAGGCGTCGTCCCGGTAGACGAACTCGATCTGCCGCCCGTTCACGCCACCGTTGGCGTTGACGAAGTCGAAGTACGCCTCGACGCCGGTCGGGATCTCGCTGTAGCCGGGGGCCGCGACGCCGGTCAGCGGGTAGTGGGCGCCCAGCTTGATGGTGTCCTCGGTGATGCCGACGTCCGAGGCCTCGTTCCCCTCGCTGCCGCCGCCTCCTCCACCTGAGTCGTCGCCGCCACAGGCGGCCAGGGTGGAGGCGACGGTCGCCGCGGCCACGAAGCTGACGAGGCGTCGTGAGGATCGTGTCAATGGATCTCCTCTGTGCGGACCCGGGCGCCTGTGCCCGGGAGTCTGTGGGGGTGGGGGAGCGGGGGCGAGCGACGCGGTCCTGGCTCCTCAGCCCCGGGCGCCGGCCCGCCGTGCGCGGGCCTTGAGCCAGGCCAGGCGGACGGAGCCGACCAGCCCGGCGGGGGCGAAGAGCATGACCAGCACGAGGATCACGCCGTAGACGACGTAGGAGATCTCGGCGGCCTGGGCGGCGTCCATGTCCAGCGACTCACCGGCGTCGCGCAGCAGGCGCGGCAGGAAGACCAGCAGCACCGAGCCGATCAGCGCCCCGAGCAGGCTGCCCAGGCCACCGATGACGATGGCGGTCAGCAGCGACAGCGACAGCACGATGGTGAAGGCGGTCGGTGCGGTCAGCCGGACGACGAGGGCTAGTACGGCACCGGCGAGGCCTGCCGCGGCGGCGCTGACGATGAAGGCCGTCACGCGCCAGGCGCCCAGGTTGATGCCGGCGAGCTCGGCGGCCACCTCCTGGTCGCGCACGGCGCGCCAGGTCCGCCCGACACGGCTGCGCATGAGGTTGGCCAGCAGGAAGTACGTGATCAGCAGGCAGGCGACGCTGATGTAGGCGATCCACTTGACGCCGGAGGGGGAGCCGCCCGACAGGCTGCGGATGATCTCGGTGAACCACTCCGGGCGGTCGGGGCTGGACACCGTGAGGCCCTGCTCGCCGCCGAGGAGCTCGTTGTAGTACAGCGCCAGGCCGGGCAGGCCGACCGCCAGTGCGAGCGTCGCGCCGGCCAGGTAGGGGCCGTGCAGGCGGGCCGCCGCGACCCCGACGATGGCCCCGACCAGCGAGGTCAGGGCGACCGCGGCGAGGAAGATGACGATCAGGGGCAGCGGCTCCTCGGCGTCGAGCAGCAGTGCCGTGGTGTACCCGCCGACGGCCATGAGCGCGCCGTGGCCCAGGGAGATCTGCCCGTTGAGCCCGGTCAGCACGGTGAGGCCGCCGGCGGCGATCGCGTAGAAGGCCACGTACCCGACCTGGGCGTTGAAGCCGAGGTCGGTGGACTCGAGCAGCAGCACCGCGCCGACGGCGCAGATGACGAGCACGACCAGGTGGCGGAGGAGGGTGTTGCGCGGCAGCAGCGAGCGGCCGCCGGTGGCCTGGACCGAGCTGGCGTTCGCCGCCGCCGTGGCGGTCGAGGGGGCGTCGGAGGAGGCCGCGCCGGCGCCGGGTGGGGAGGCGGGGGTATGCAGGTCGCTCATGCCGCTCACGCCCTCCGGATCTGGGTCGTCGAGAAGAGGCCGCCGGGCCGGACGAGCAGGACCACGACGAGGATCACCAGGGCCGCCAGGCCGACCAGCTCGTCGCCGACGTAGCCGCGGACGTAGCTGAGCGCGAGGCCGAGCAGCAGCCCGCCGACGACCGCGCCGATCGGGGAGTCCAGGCCGCCGAGCACCGCGGCGACGAAGCCGAAGACGATCAGCGCGTCCATGTAGGTCGGTGTCACGAAGGTGACCTCGGCGGCGATGAGCATGCCGGCCAGCGAGCCGACCACGGCGGCCAGCGCCCAGCCGAGGGTGAGCATCCGCCCCACCCGCACGCCGAGCAGCCGGGCGACCTCCTGGCCGAAGGCCGAGGCGCGCATGGCCAGGCCGACGCGGGTGAAGCGGAACAGCGCGGTCAGCCCGATCATCACCAGCAGCACCGCGCCGAGGGTGAACAGGGTGTTGGGGCTCAGCGCGAGGCTGAAGTCGCCGACGCGGAAGCCGATGGTCGAGAACGGCGCGACGAAGGCCCGCTGGTTGACGCCGAAGAGGACCGAGATCAGGGCCTGGATGGCGATGAAGAGACCCAGCGTCACGATGACCGCGTTGAGCTCGGGGCCACCCTCCACCGGCCGGATGACCAGCCGCTCGACCACGGCGCCGAGCACCAGCCCGGCCAGCAGGGCCACGACCAGGCCGACCCAGTAGGACTGCCCCGACTCGATCAGGGACAGCGCGATGAAGGTCGTGATCGCGCCCATGGCGCCCTGCGCGAAGTTGACGATCCGGGTGGACCGCCAGATGAGCACGAGAGCGAGCGCGAAGGCCGCGTACACCGCTCCGGTGATGACCCCGCCGAGGGTGAGGTTGACGAACTGCTGCACGGAGGAGCTGCCTTCCTGGTGCGGAGGAGCAGGGGAGGGCTAGAAGCCGAGGTAGGCGTGCCGGAGGTCCTCGTCGCCGGCCAGCCGGGCGGCGTCGTCGGTGACCACGACGCGGCCCAGGTTGAGGACGACGCCGGTGTCGGCCACCGACAGCGCGCTGCGGGCGTTCTGCTCGACCAGCAGCACCGACAGGCCCTCGGTGTCGACCAGGTGGCGCACCATCCCGAAGATCTGCGCGACGATCCGCGGCGCCAGTCCCAGCGAGGGCTCGTCGAGCAGCAGCACCTTCGGCCGGGCCAGCAGGGCGCGCCCGATGACGAGCATCTGCCGCTCGCCGCCGGAGAGCGTGTGCGCCGTCTGGTTGCGGCGCTCGGCGATGCGCGGGAAGAACGTGTAGACGCGGTCGAACTCCTCCGACCCGACCTTGCCGCGGAACAGCGCGCCGACCCGCAGGTTCTCGTCCACGGTCAGCTCGGCGATGACGCCGCGGCCCTCGGGCACGTGGGCCATGCCCTTGGTGACCATGGCCTCGACCGGCGCGCGGGTGACGTCCTCGCCGTTGAGGACCACCCGCCCGGCGGTGGGCCGGACCAGGCCGCTGACGGTGCGCAGCAGCGTCGTCTTGCCGGCGCCGTTGGCGCCGAGGACGGCGGTGATGCGGCCCTGCTCCGCGCGCAGGGTCACGTCGTCGAGCGCCCGCACCGGGCCGTAGGCGGCCGAGAGCCCCTCGACGGAGAGGACGGCGTCGGCGGTCGCGGTGCCGCCGGCCGGAGCCGGTGCACCCTTCGACAGGCCGACGGCGGAGGCGCCCGAGGCGCTGCTGCCGTGCGCGCCGGTGTCAGCCACGCTGGCTCCCCCCGTCGGTGGCCGCCAGCTCGGCGGCGTCGGCCTCGGCGTCGACGGCGTCGCCGAGGTAGGCCTCGGTGACCGCCGGGTCGTTCTGGACCTGCTCGGGGGTGCCGGCGGCGATCTGCTTGCCGGAGTCGAGGACCGTGATGTGGTCGCAGACGCGCATGACCAGGTCCATGTGGTGCTCGACGAGCAGCACGCTCATCCGGCCGGACAGGTGGCCGATGAGCGTCCCCAGCTCGTGCATCTCGTCCTCGCTGAGACCGCTGGCCGGCTCGTCGAGCAGCAGCAGCTCGGGCTCGGAGACCAGGGCGCGGGCGAGCGCGACGCGCTTCTGCACGGGGTAGGGGAGGCTGCCCGGGTAGCGGGCGGCGTAGTCCTCGGCGTCGAGCTCGGTCAGCGCCGCCATCGCCCGCTCGCGCAGCCGCGCCTCGTCGCGGTCGGCGGTGGGGATGGCGAACAGCGCGGACAGGAAGCCGGCCCGGGCGTGCCTGTGCGCCCCCACCATCACGTTCTCCAGCACGGTCAGTCCGGGGAACAGGCCCACCCCCTGCAGGGTGCGGGCGATGCCGAGCCCGGCGAGCTGCGCCGGCCGCAGCCGCCGCAGCTCCTCGCCGCGCCAGGCGATCCGGCCCTCGGTCGCGCGGACCAGCCCGCAGGCCACGTTGAACATCGTCGTCTTGCCGGCCCCGTTGGGGCCGATCAGGCCGTGCACCTGGCCCGGCTCGACGGTCAGCGACACGTCCGTCAGGGCCTGGACGCCGCCGAACGCGACGCTGATCCCGGTCATCTCCAACCGGGAGGTGGGCGATCCGTCCTCGTGCGGGGTGCTGCTGCCTGTGGTTCCGGGCGGCTGCGCCAAGGGGCCCACGTCTCCTCTTCGTCGGGGAGTCGCCGCGCTGCTGACGCGGTCGGCGTCGATTCAGTCACGGACACGTCCGTATGAGCCTGCCGACCGGTGGCAGCCGTCACAATGGGCTGACCGCACAGTGATGGATGCCCCGTGTTGTGCTCTGTGCGATGAGTACCGGAGGTGGGCAGGTGCAGGGGGGCTCGTCGGGTGTCGGGTCGGGCGTCGCGGCGGGGCCGGGGTCGGACGCCGGGGCGCGGCTGGCCGAGCTGGTGCCGGCGCTGCTGGACCGCCTCGACGAGATGACCGACCGGATGGCCGAGATCCTGGTCGAGACCGAGCCCGCCTACCGCGAGGCGCTGACCGGCGGCGACCCCCGGATGCGGACGACGCTGCGGCGCAACCTCGAGGTCGGCGTCCGCGGGTTGTCCCCGGACGTCCCGGCCGCCTACCACCAGAGCCACGCCGAGGGCGCCCGCGCCGTCGGTCGCCTCCGCGCGGCCCAGGGCATCCCCCTGGAGGCGGTGCTGCGCGCGTACCGGCTCGGCGGCCAGATCACCTGGGAGGCGCTGGTCGCGCTCTCCCGCCAGGGCGACGGGCACGACGACGCCCTGTTGCTCGAGGTGGCCGGCTCCCTGTGGCGCACCAACGACCGCGGGTGCAGTGCCGCCGCGGAGGGCTACCGCGCCGAGGAGCGGCGCCTGTCCGGCCTCGACGCCGTCGAGCGCCAGCGCCTGCTCGACGGCCTGCTCGACGGCCGCGGCGGGGACCCCGCCTTCGTGCGGACGGCGACCGAGCTGCTCGCCGTGCCGCTCGGGGGCCGGCTGACCGTGGTCGTCGCCCCCACCGCCGAGGAGGAGGCCGACCCGCTGCCCGAGGCGGCCGCGGCGCTGCTCAAGCGCGGTGTCCGGTCGGTGTGGGGGACCCGGTCGCAGGCGCAGGTCGGGGTGGTGGCCCTGGGGGCGCGGCGGCTGCCCGAGCTGCTGGCCTGGCTGGGTGTGCTGGCCGGCGGCCCGGTCGGGGTGTCGGCGGTCGTGGAGGGGGCGGCGGCCGTCGCCGGCGCCTACCGGCTGGCCGAGACCGCCGCGCGCACGCTGCCCACCGACGTGGCCCGGGTGGTCACCATCGACGACCGGCTGCCCGAGGCGCTGCTCAGCAACTCCCCGGAGATCGGCTCACGGCTGGTCGGCCAGACCCTCGGCCTGCTGCTGGAGCTGCCGCACGACGAGCAGGAGGTACTGCTGGAGACGCTGTCGGCCTTCCTCGACGCCGACGGCTCGCCGACCCGCGCCGCCGACCTCCTCTACTGCCACCGCAACACGGTCATGCACCGGCTGCGGCGGATCGAGTCGGTGACCGGCCGCAAGCTCGCCGACCCCCGGGCCCGGCTGCTGTGGCAGCTGGCCCTGCTGGGCACCGGGCACCACGACGGCGTGCACCGGCGGCCGGTCCGCGACTCCGCCTGACGAAGGACCCCCTGCCCCCCCCGCCACTCGCAGGCCCGCGGCGGGGCCCTGCAGGGGGCCGCACCATCGGCTCACGTCATTGCAGGTAGCCCTCGACCTCGGACTTCGGCCGCACCTGCGCGGCGTCGGGGTCCTCGTCGTACTGCCGCCGGGCGCGACGCTGCCGCAGCAGGTCCCAGCACTGGTCGAGCTGGGCCTCGAGGTCGTTCATGCGGGTGCGCGTCTCGGCAGTGTGCTCCGCGCTGTCCCGCAGCCGGTGCTCCTCGTCGACGAGGGAGTGGATGCGGCGGAGGAGGTCCTTCTCGTCCATGCCCGGTCCCTGCCCGCGCCGGTCGCGGTGAAACGGGACCCGGGGACGCTCAGGCCCCCTCCGGCACCCAGCCCTCGACGAAGGCGGCCAGCCGCCGGGTCACCGCGCCACCGGCCCGGCCGAGGGCGAGCAGCGCGGGCCGGTCGACCGGGACGCGCACCGGACGGCGGCCGGCGGAGGCGGCGCGCACCGCGTGCCCGGCGGTGACCAGGTCGGGCCACGGCCGGTCGAGCTGTGCACGCACCCGGGCGAGCGCGGCCGCCGTCGGCCCGGCGTTGCCCTCGACCATCGCGGTCACGAACGCCGGGTCGCTGGCGATGACCCGGGTGCCGTCGCGGAAGCTGCCCGCCGCGAGCGACAGGGCCAGCGGCCCGGCCTCCCCGGCGGCCGCGGCCAGGGCGGCGGCAAGCAGGTGCGGCACGTGGCTGACCGCGGCGACGGCGTCGTCGTGCTCGGCGGCGGTCACCGGCACCACCTCGGCGCCGGCGTCGAGAGCCACCTCGGCCGCGCGCAGCCAGCGCGACAGCTCCGTGCCCGGCTCCAGGCACAGCGCCCAGGGGGCGCCGCGGAAGAGCCCGGGGTCGGTGGCCTCGTGACCCGACCGCTCCGTCCCGCACATCGGGTGCCCGCCGACGAACCGCCCGCCCAGGCGTGGGCCCAGCGAGGCGAGCACCGGACCCTTGACCGAGCCGAGGTCGGTGACGGTGGCGGCGGGGTCGACGTCGAGGCCGTCGAGCGCGCCGGCCGTCACCGGCAGCGGGACGGCGAGGACGACGACGCCGGCCAGCTCGCGGGTGACCCGCACGCCACGGTCCGCCGCGGCGTCCCGCGCCGCCGGGTCGACGTCCCACCCGCGCACCTCGCGGCCCGCGGCGACGAGCGCGGCGGCCAGCGACCCGCCCAGCTGCCCGAGGCCGACGACGCCGACCGGCGGGGCGGGCATCGTCGGGACCGGGAGGCTCACGACGTCGCCCAGGGGCGCTCGGTGCGGAAGACGCGGGCCAGCGCGGTGGCCACCAGCCGGCCGTCGTCCCCGCGCGCGTCGATCCGGTAGACGGCGGTGCGGCGGCTGCGGTACAGCTCCGCGCCCTCGGCCACCAGCCGCTCGCCGGGCCGGCCGGCGTGGAGGAACTCGGTGTGCACGTCCTGGGCCACCGCGACCGTGCCGTGGCTGTTGCTCACTGCCGCGTGGACGACGTCCAGCAGCGCCATCGTCGCGCCGCCGTGCGCGGTGCCCACGGCGTTGAGCAGCCGCGGGCCCACGGTCATGCCCGCCCGCGCGTACCCCGGGCGCACCTCCTCGAGCACGATCCCGAGCAGGTCCGCGAGCGGATCGGCGGCGAGCCGGGCGGCGAGCGCGGGATCGACCTGGGCTCCGTCGTCCGGTACGGGATCGGCCATGATCAGAGGCTATGACCCACGCGCTCCTCCGGCCCCCACGCGCCGTGACCCACGCGCTCCTCCGTCCCCCACGCGCCGTGACCCACGCGCTCCTCCGGCCCCCGCGCGCAGTGGCCGCCGTGCTCCGACCCCCGCCCGCGCCATGACGCCGCGGTCGTTCCTCCTGACCCCGGAGCTCGGCGACTACGTGCGGGCCGGCTCCGAGCCGCTCGACGAGGTGGCCGCGGCGCTGGTCGCCGAGACCGCCGCGCTCGCCGAGCGCGGCGAGGCGCCGGCCACCTTCCAGATCGCCGCCGAGCAGGGCGTGCTCATGCAGCTGCTCACCCGCGCGCTGGGTGTCCGGCGGGCCGTCGAGATCGGCACCTTCACCGGCTTCTCGGCGCTGTGCATCGCCCGCGGCCTGCCCGAGGACGGCTGGCTGCTGTGCCTGGACCGCAGCGAGGAGTGGACCGCCGTCGCCCGCCGGTACTGGCAGCGGGCCGGCGTCGCCGACCGGGTCGAGCTGCGGCTGGGCGAGGCGCTGGAGCTGCTGCGCGCGCTGCCCGCCGAGCCGGTGTTCGACCTGGCCTTCGTCGACGCCGACAAGACCGGCTACCCGGCCTACGTCGACGAGCTGCACCCGCGGATGCGCCCGAACGGGCTGGTGCTGCTCGACAACACCCTGCGCAGCGGCAGGGTGCTCGACCCGCAGACCGACGACGACCGTGCGCTGGTCGCGCTCAACGCCGCGCTGGCCACCGACCCGCGGTTCGAGACGGTGCTGCTGCCGCTGGCCGACGGCCTGACCGTGCTGCGGGTCCGGTGAGCGCCCCCGGGACGGCCGCTCCGGCCAGCTGGGCGGTGCGGGTGAGCCGGCCGGACTCCCGCTGGCGGGTCGAGCTGCTGGCCGCCGATGCCGGCGACGAGCTGCCGCTGCTCGAGCGGGCGCTGGGCGAGCCGGGCACCGAGGGGTGGCCGCCGCCGTTCGTCGTCGTCGTCGACTCGCGGCTGTACTTCGTCGTCCTGCGGCACGGCCCGGGCGGGATGGTCCGGGCGCTGATCTCCGACGCGACCATGCAGGAGTGGGTGCTCGGCGCCGAGGTGGTGGAGCGCTACGGCATCGCCGTCGACGAGGACGGCGCCTTCGACGACGACGAGACCGGCTGGCCGGGAGGGGACCTCGACGTGTTCGCCGACGACGGGCTGCCCGCGGACGAGCTGCGCCCCATCGTGACCGCCGACGACCTGTGGGCCGACGAGATGGTCACGCGGATCGCCGCCCGGCTGGGCTTCGCCGACGAGCTGGCCGCGGCGGTGCGGGCGTGAGCGCGACCGTGTCGGCCGTCGTCTTCGACTTCGGCGGCGTGATCACCGAGAGCCCGATGCTGGCCTTCGCCGCCTACGAGGCCGAGGCCGGGCTGCCCGACGGGCTGATCCGGCGGCTCAACAGCACCGCCCCCGACACCAACGCGTGGGCGCGCTACGAGCGCAACGAGCTCGACGCCGACGGCTTCGTCGACACCTTCGAGGCCGAGGCGCTGGCCGCCGGGCACCGGGTGGACGCCCGCCGCGTGCTGGCCGCGCTGGCGGGTGAGGTGCGCCCGGCGATGGTGGAGGCCGTCCGGCGGCTGCGGGAGGCCGGGTTGCCGCTGGGGATGCTGTCGAACAACGTCGCGCCGATGGGGCGCACCGGGCGGCTGGGGGAGCTGCTCGACCTGTTCGACGCGGTGGTCGAGTCGTCGGTGGAGGGTGTCCGCAAGCCCGAGCCGGAGATCTACCGGCGCGCGCTGACGCGGCTGTCGGAAGCGGTCGGCCGGGAGCTGGCCTTCTCCGACTGCGCCTACCTCGACGACCTCGGCATCAACCTCAAGCCGGCCCGCGCGCTGGGCATGCACACGATCAAGGTCGCCGACCCGGCCGACGCGCTGGCCGAGCTGTCCGCGCTGGTCGGCATCCCGCTGGCCGGCGCCCGGCCATGACCGGACCGGGGGCCGGCGCCGTCGACGCCGCGATGCTGCGCGCCCTGGAGCTCGCCGCGGCCGCGCAGGAGTGGGGGGACACGCCGATCGGTGCGGTCGTGCTCGGGCCCGACGGCACGGTGCTGGCCGAGGCGGCGAACGAGCGGGAGCGGCTCGGCGACCCCACGGCGCACGCCGAGGTCCTGGCGCTGCGGGCCGCGGCGCTGGTGCACGGCGACGGCTGGCGGCTGACCGGCGCGACGCTCGTGGTGACCCTCGAGCCCTGCACGATGTGCGCCGGCGCGAGCGTGCTGGCGCGGGTGGCACGGGTGGTCTACGGCGCCGACGACCCCAAGGCCGGGGCCGCCGGATCGCTGTGGGACGTGGTCCGCGACCGGCGGCTCAACCACCGTCCGCAGGTCACCGGCGGGGTGCGGGCGGAGGAGAGCGGCGCACTCCTACGCGCCTTCTTCCGCCGCGAGCGGGGCCTGTAGTCTCCCCCGCGGTGGCGTGTCCGAGCGGCCGAAGGAGCACGCCTCGAAAGCGTGTGAGGTGCAAGCCTCCGTGGGTTCAAATCCCACCGCCACCGCCGGCAGGACCACGACGGCGGCGCCCTCGACGGGGCGCCGCCGTCGCCGTCTCCGGGGCCGTCCGGTGGCCTCAGACGACGACGTCGAGGTCGATCAGCAGCTGCCCGTCGGCGCCGCGCACGAAGGTCACCGCGTGGGTCTCCACCAGCCGGTCGCCGGGGCTGAGGAACTCCACGTCGGTGGTCGCGGTGATCCGGTCGCCCTGGTCGGACACGTCCCGCACGTCGAGCAGGTTCACCTCCGACCAGCGGCCGAAGAAGTCCTCGTAGTAAGCGAAGCTGGCCCGCGACCGCAGGGTCGGGCCGGTGAGGGCGTAGGCGCCGGCGGCGTCGTCGGGCAGCAGCGCGTAGTACTGCTCCAGCGTCTGCTGGGCGGCGGTGGCCGGGTCGGCCGGCGGCGGGCTCGTCGTCTCCGGTGACGGGGACGGGCTCTCCGGCGTGGGCTCCGGGGACGGCTCCGGCTCGGGCGCTGCCGACGGCTCGGGCGCGGCGGACGTGGTCGGCTCCGCGGCCTCGGTCGCCGTCGCGTCCTCCGCCGAGGAGGGCGCCGCGGACGACGAGACGCCGACGTCGGCCTGCGGGGCGTCGCCGCCGTCCGGGCGCAGCCCCAGCCAGGTGAGCGCCCCGGCGACGGCCAGCACCACGAGTGCGAGCAGGGCGACCAGCAGCGGACGCCGTCGGCGCCGCGGCCCGACCAGCGGCCCGGACCGGGCGGCCGGGTCGGGGGTCGCACCGGCGGCCGCAGCCGGGGGGCCGGCCGGCGGGGGAGTCC
>NZ_JBFNXQ010000082.1:0-21726 GCF_041018925.1 Geodermatophilus maliterrae | reverse complement strand
CGCGGGCGAGGAGCTCGGCGACGCCCCGGGGCGCCAGGCGGCGCGGGACCCGCACGCCCCCGCCACCGGTGCCGGGGGCGCTCCGATGGTCCCCGACACCACGGCGGAGGTCGTCAAGGCCTACGCCCCGTACGGCATCATCATCGTGATCTTCGCCCTGGCCAACCTCGGCCCGGTGAAGTCGGCACTGGGCCAGGCCCCGTGGACGACGACCTTCGCCTGGCCGGGGCTGAACGTGTTCGCCGCGGGCTCGGACACCGAGCTCGCCTCGACGACGTTCACCTTCAACTGGCTGCCCGCCGCGGGCACCCTGATGATCGTCGCGGGCCTGCTCACCATGCTGGTCCTGCGGATCTCCCCCGGGCGGGCGCTGAAGGCCTACGTCGACACCTACCGCGAGCTCAAGTGGGCCATCCTCACCGTGATGGCGGTGCTCGCGCTGGCTTACGTGCTCAACCAGTCGGGCATGACCAGCCACCTCGGCCGGCTGCTGGCCGAGACCGGCGGCTTCTTCGCCTTCCTCTCCCCCATCCTGGGCTGGATCGGCGTCGCGGTGACCGGCTCGGACACCTCCGCCAACGCGCTCTTCGGCGCGCTGCAGGTGCAGGCGGCGGTCAACGCCGGCCTCGACCCGGTGCTGCTCGCCGCGGCGAACTCCTCCGGCGGCGTCATGGGCAAGATGGTCAGCCCGCAGAACCTGGCCATCGCCGCCGCGGCGGTCGGGATGGCCGGCCGGGAAGGTGAGCTGTTCCGGAAGGTCTTCGGCTGGAGCATGCTGCTCCTGCTGCTGATGTGCCTCATCGTGGTGCTGCAGGCCTCCCCGGTGCTGAGCTGGATGGTCCCCGGCCCGTGAGGGAGGGCGCCCTCCTGGGTCTCCCGCGCACACTCGGGGACGCCCAGGAGGGGGCCGCTCCGCAAGGGGGTCCTCACTCGGTGGTCTCGGCCTCGCGGGCCTCACCGAGCCGGTTGAGCCGGGCCAGCAGCTCCCCCAGCGTGGCGACGTCGTCGGCGGGCCAGCCCGAGAGGTCGGCCTCCCAGCGGGCGCGGCGCGCGTCACGGATGCGGGCCAGCCGCGCGGCACCCTCCGCCGACGTGGTGAGCACCTGCGCCCGCCCGTCGGCGGGGTCGGGCGCCCGCGTGACCATGCCGAGGTCGACCAGCGAGGCCACCTGGCGGCTGACCGTGCTCTTGTCCAGCCCGAGGCGGGCGACCAGGTCGCTGGCACGCAGCGGGCCGGCGTCCTGCAGCAGGGCCAGCAGCCCGTAGGCTGCGCCGTCGAGGTCGGGGTGCAGCTCGCGGGCCAGCCGCGCCGAGATCGCCCGCGAGCGGCGCAGCAGCAGGCCGATCTCGCGCTCCAGCCGCACGAAGGACTCGTGCTGGTCAGGAGCGGGCGGGGCGGGCTGCGGGTCGGTCACGGCGCTCATCGGCCCTCCCGGGGCCGCCACACGACCAGCGCGGAGCTGGCCTGGCGCATCGGCACCAGGTCGGCCCGACGCAGCGGGGAGCCGAAGCCGCTGCGCAGCGTCGACTCCGCGGCCATCCGGCGGTGCTCGGCGTCCTCGAGCTCGCCGAGCAGCTCGTGCACGCGCTGCTGCAGCACCTCCACCTGCGACTCCAGGTCGATGATCCGCTTGATCCCGGCCAGGTTGACGCCGTCCTCCTGGGAGAGTCGCTGCACCTCCCGGAGCAGCGCGACGTCGCGCGGGCTGTAGCGCCGCCCGCCGCCGGGGGTGCGCCCCGGGGTCACCAGGCCCAGGCGGTCGTACTGGCGCAGCGTCTGGGCGTGCATGCCGGCCAGCTCGGCGGCCACCGAGATGACGAAGACCGGGGCGTCGTCGGCGACGGCGCGGGTGGCGTCCCGGCGCTCCCGGCCGTCGGTGCCCGGCGCGCTCACCGCGTACTGCCCTTCTCCACGGCCGCGGTGATCTGCGGCCGCGGGTCGCCGAGCTCGGCGTCGAGTGTCTTCACCGCCCGCTCCGCCTCGGCGGAGAGCCGCTGCGGCACGGCGACCTCGACCGTCACCAGCAGGTCGCCGGAGCGGCCGCGGCCCGGGACCCCCCGGCCGCGGACCCGGAACGTGCGCCCGCTGGAGGTGCCGGCGGGCACCTTGAGCGTGACGGTGGTGTCGAGCGTGGGGACGGTCAGCGTCGTCCCCAGGACGGCCTCGGGGAAGGTGATCGGCACGGTCAGCGTGAGGTCGTCACCGCGGCGGCCGAACAGGTCGTGGTCGCTGACGTGCACGACGACGAACAGGTCACCGGCCGGGCCGCCCCGCCGTCCCGGCGCGCCCTTGCCGGCCAGCCGGATGCGCTGGCCGTCCTTGACGCCGGCCGGGATCCGCACGGTGATCGTGCGCATCTGGGTGGTGACGCCGTTGCCGGCGCAGGTGGGGCACGGGTCGTCGACCACCTGGCCGCTGCCGCGGCAGTTGCGGCACGGCTCGGAGAAGGCGAACGCACCCTGGCTGCGGCTGGTGACACCGGCGCCGCCGCACACCTCGCAGGTGTGCGGCGAGGTGCCGGGGCGCGCGCCGCTGCCGGCGCAGGTCGGGCAGGTGCCGGGGCTCTGCATGCGCAGCGGCACCGTCACGCCGAGGACGGCCTCCTCGAAGGAGAGCGTCGCCTCGGTCTCGACGTCCTGGCCGCGGGCCGGGCCGGACGCGGCCTGCTGCCGCGCCCGGGCCGAGCCGGGCGCGGCGCCACCCGCCCCGCCGCCGAAGAGATTGCCGAACAGGTCACCCAGACCGCCGGCACCCGCCCGGCCGGCCCCGCCCGCGGCGCCGAAGAGGTCACCGAGGTCGAAGGGCTGGCCCCCGCCACCGGCGCCCGGGAAGCCACCGGGGAAGCCGGCCCGCGCGCCGGCGCCGCCGCTGCCGAACAGCCGCCGGGCCTCGTCGTACTCCCCGCGCCGCTTGGGGTCGGAGAGCACGTCGTAGGCCTCGGAGACGTCCTTGAAGCGGGCCTCGGCGTCGGCGTTGCCCGGGTTCTTGTCCGGGTGCAGGTCGCGGGCCAGCTGCCGGTAGGCCTTCTTGATGGCCGCGGCGTCGGCGTCCTGGGAGACGCCCAGTGCGGCGTAGTAGTCCTTCTCGATGAAGTCCCGAGTGCTCATCGGGCGCCTCCTCTCTCTGCGTCCGTGTGCCTGGCGCGACCGGTCAGCCGGCGGCCGGGGTCTCCCCCGGCGCACCGTTGCCGGTCGCGTCCTGGACGGGGGCCGCGGCCTCGGCGGAGGCGTTGCCGTCGGCGGCCACGGGCGCGGCGGCAGCCGCGCCGGCAGCGGGCTCGCTGACCGCGACCATCGCCGTCCGCAGCACACGGTCGCCGCGGCGGAAACCCTGCCGCAGGACCGTCGTCGCGGTCGGCACGCTCACCTCGTCGGACGTGTCGTGCAGGACGGCCTCGTGCAGCGACGGGTCGAACGGGTCCCCGGCGACGCCGAAGGCCTCGACCCCGAGGCCGTCGAGCAGCCCGAGGACGCGGTCGGCCACCACCTTGAAGGCGCCGTTGAGGTCGCCGTGGTCCCGGGCCCGCTCGATGTCGTCGACGATCGGGAACAGCTGGGCGGCGAACCGCTCGGCGGCCTGGTCGACGACGAGGGTGCGGTCGCGGTCGACCCGCCGCCGGTAGTTGGCGTACTCGGCGGTGACCCGCTGCAGGTCCTCGGTGCGCTCGGCCAGCTGGCGCGACAGGTCGTCGTCGCCCGCTGCGACCGGCGGGGCCGGCGGGAGGACCTCCGGGCCGGCGACGGTCTCGTTCTCGCTCATCTGCTCCCCTGGCGATGGGTCGGCTGTGGACGGGCCCGGCGGGGCGCCGGCCGGCTGCTCGCCGGCCGGCGCCCGCACCGCGCCGCTGACGGGGTCGATCCGCCGCCTGTCACGGATCACGACCCGCGGCTGCTCGTCCCCCTGGCTCATCGGCGGTCGCTGTCCTCGTCGACGATCTCGGCGTCGACGACGTCCTCGTCACCGGACGGGGCCGAGGTGGCCCCGCCGGCCGCGCCGGTCGCCCCGGACGCGCCGTCGCCACTCGGCGCGCCGGCCTCGGCCTGCTGGGCGTAGAGCGCCCCGCCGACCTCCTGCGAGACGCGGGCGACCTTCTCCTGCGCCGACTTGATCGCGGCGATGTCGGAGCCGCCCAGGGCCGAGCGCAGCTCGGTGAGGGCCTCGCCGAGCTCCTCCTTCTTGTCGGCCGGGATCTTGTCGCCGTTCTCCGCCAGGAACTTCTCGGTCTGGTACTGCAGCGACTCGGCCAGGTTGCGGGTCTCGGCCTCCTCGCGGCGGCGCTTGTCCTCCTCGGCGTGCGCCTCCGCGTCCTTCATCATCCGCTCGATGTCGTCCTTCGGGAGGGCCGAGCCGCCGGTGATCGTCATCGACTGCTCCTTGCCCGTGCCGAGGTCCTTGGCGGTGACGTGCACGATGCCGTTGGCGTCGATGTCGAAGGCGACCTCGATCTGCGGGACACCGCGCGGCGCCGGGGGCAGGCCGGTCAGCTCGAACATGCCGAGCTTCTTGTTGTAGGCGGCCATCTCGCGCTCGCCCTGGAAGACCTGGATCTGCACGGACGGCTGGTTGTCGTCCGCCGTCGTGAAGATCTCGCTGCGCTTGGTCGGGATCGTGGTGTTGCGCTCGATGAGCCTGGTCATGATCCCACCCTTGGTCTCGATGCCCAGGGACAGCGGGGTGACGTCGAGCAGCAGGACGTCCTTGACCTCACCGCGCAGCACGCCGGCCTGCAGGGCGGCACCGATGGCGACGACCTCGTCGGGGTTGACGCCCTTGTTGGGCTCCTTGCCGCCGGTCAGCTCGCGGACCAGCTCGGACACGGCCGGCATGCGGGTGGAGCCACCGACGAGGACGACGTGGTCGATCTGGCCGACGGAGATGCCGGCGTCCCGGACGACCTGGTTGAACGGTGCGCGGGTGCGCTCGAGCAGGTCCTGGGTCATCCGCTGGAACTCGGCGCGGGTGATCGTGACGTCGAGGTGCAGCGGGCCCTCGGCACCGGCGGTGATGTAGGGCAGGTTGACGTTGGTCGACTGCGCGCCCGACAGCTCGATCTTGGCCTTCTCGGCGGCCTCGCGGAGCCGCTGCATGGCCAGCTTGTCCTTGGACAGGTCGATGCCGTGGGAGACGTTGAACGTCCTGACCAGGTGGTCGACGACCTTCTGGTCCCAGTCGTCGCCACCGAGGTGGTTGTCACCGGCGGTGGCCTTCACCTCGATGACGCCCTCGCCGATCTCCAGCAGGGAGACGTCGAAGGTGCCACCACCGAGGTCGAAGACGAGGATCGTCTGCTCGGTCTCGCCCTTGTCCAGCCCGTAGGCCAGCGCGGCGGCGGTGGGCTCGTTGACGATGCGCAGGACGTTGAGGCCCGCGATCTCACCGGACTCCTTGGTGGCCTGGCGCTGCGCGTCCTCGAAGTAGGCCGGGACGGTGATGACGGCGTCGGTCACCGGCTCGCCCAGGTAGGTCTCGGCGTCCCGCTTGAGCTTCTGCAGGATGCGGGCGCTGATCTCCTGCGGGGTGTAGCGCTTGCCGTCGATCTCGCCGGTCCGCCAGTCGGTGCCCATGTGGCGCTTGACCGAGCGGATGGTGCGGTCGACGTTGGTGACGGCCTGGTTCTTGGCCGACTGGCCGACCAGGACCTCGCCGTTCTTGGCGAAGGCGACGACCGAGGGTGTGGTGCGCGAGCCCTCGGAGTTGGCGATGACCGTCGGCTCGCCGCCCTCGAGGACGGTGACGACGGAGTTGGTGGTGCCGAGGTCGATACCGACCGCTCGAGCCATGGAG
Source organism: Geodermatophilus maliterrae (assembly GCF_041018925.1). Taxonomy (NCBI): domain Bacteria; kingdom Bacillati; phylum Actinomycetota; class Actinomycetes; order Geodermatophilales; family Geodermatophilaceae; genus Geodermatophilus; species Geodermatophilus maliterrae. Next base: position 15,941 of record NZ_JBFNXQ010000082.1, on the reverse strand, counting down.
CTGGCCTCTCTTCCGTGTGCGTGTGTGTGCTGTGCTGGTCCGCAGGTCGTCGAGGGACCCTGCCGTGGGGCTCGTCGGCCGCCTTGCGTCGGGTCCGCTCAACTTTCCTGCCCACCCTAACGGCACACCCGGCGGTGGTGTTCCCCGGCCTGCCGGCCTCCTCCTCCGTGACGGGGCCCACACGGCGACCGCCCCCTGGTGACCCGGCCACCCACCGGCCCTGCCGTGGGGTCCAGCGCGGTCCGTGGACGTCCCGGTCAGGTCCCTGGCGGCTGGACGCCGAGCACCGCGGGGCAGGTCCAGGTCGGGGCGCGGCGCCCAGGGTTACCAGCGAGTAACCTGTGCCGCGGCCAGCTATCGTGCGGGCTGCGTGGGCACAGGCGCCCGCGCGCGATCCGCCGCCGGTCCGCGGACCGGTGGGGACGGCGGCGAGACCCCTCTCGCGACGTCCGGGCGGACGGGAGACAACCGACGCCGCGAGGCGTGGGGAGAGGGAATCATGACGGGCCCCCTGCAGATCGTGCTGGGCACGATCAGCGCGCTGTTCCTCATCGTGGCGGTCGTCTTCGCCTACCGCGCCGTCCGGGCGATGGTGCGGATCATCCGCACCGGCCAACCCGACGGCACCCGCAACGGGCCGGTCGGCCAGCGCTTGAAGACGCTGGCCGTCGAGTCGCTCGGCCACACCCGGATGCTCAAGTGGTCGGCCATCGGCGCCGCCCACTGGTTCGTCTTCGTCGGCTTCTACGGGTTGTTCCTCACCCTGGTCGAGGCCTTCGGCGAGGTCTGGGACCCGGCCTTCCACCTGCCGCTGATCGGCGAGTGGGGCCTGTGGAACCTCTTCGCCGACGTCATCGGCGCCGGCACGGTCCTCGGCATCCTGTACCTGATCTACCGGCGCCAGAAGGACCACCCGCGCCGCCAGGGCCGCGCCAGCCGCTTCGCCGGCTCGAACGAGGGCCGCGGCTACTTCGTCGAGGCCGTCGTCCTCACCGTCGGCGTCTGCATCCTGCTGATCCGCGCGCTGAAGGTCTCCTCCGGCCTCACCGAGGCCCCGGCCTGGTCGCACCCGGTCTCCGGCCTGGTGGCCACCGTGCTGCCCGACAGCCCGGACCTGCTCTCGGTCGTCGCCTTCGTGAAGATCGTCGTGTCGCTGGCCTGGCTGGTCGTGGTCAGCCGGATCCTCAACATGGGCGTCGCGTGGCACCGGTTCAGCGCCTTCTTCAACATCTACTGGAAGCGGAACGACGACGGCAGCGTCGCGCTCGGCCCGCTGCAGCCCATGACCTCCAACGGCAAGCCGATCGACTTCGAGGACCCGGGCGAGGACGACGTCTTCGGTCGCGGCAAGATCGAGGACTTCACCTGGAAGGGGATGCTCGACTTCACCACCTGCACCGAGTGCGGGCGGTGCCAGAGCCAGTGCCCGGCGTGGAACACCGGCAAGCCGCTCAGCCCCAAGATGGTGATCATGGACCTGCGGGACCACCTGTACGCCAAGGCCCCGTACCTGCTCGGTGAGAAGACGGCGGCGGAGACCGCGCCGGACTACGACGTCCTCAAGCCCAGCGACGAGCAGGTCTGGGCGTCGGGCTACGCCCGCATCGAGGGCACCAACGACGCCCAGGCCCACCGCCCGCTGGTCGGCACGCTCGAGGAGGGCGGGGTCATCGACCCCGACGTCCTGTGGAGCTGCACCAACTGCGGCGCCTGCGTCGAGCAGTGCCCGGTCGACATCGAGCACGTCGACCACATCGAGGACATGCGCCGCTACCAGGTCCTCATCGAGTCCAACTTCCCGTCCGAGGCCGGCGTGATGCTGCGCAACCTCGAGAACCGCGGCAACCCCTGGGGGGTCAGCCCCAGCACCCGCGAGGACTGGATCAAGGAGGTCGACTTCGAGGTCCGCACGGCCGACGGCCCGCTGCCCTACGAGGTCGAGTACCTGTTCTGGGTCGGCTGCGCCGGCGCCATCGACGACCGCGCCAAGAAGGTCACCAAGGCCGTCGCCGAGCTGCTGCACACCGCCGGCGTCGAGTTCGCCGTCCTGGGCTCGGGCGAGACCTGCTCGGGCGACCCGGCCCGCCGCATGGGCAACGAGTTCGTCTTCCAGATGATGGCGCAGGAGAACGTCGAGACCCTCAACGGCGTCTTCGAGGGGCGCGTGCCGGGCACCCGCAAGATCGTCACCACCTGCCCGCACTGCTTCAACTCGCTGGGCCGGGAGTACCCGCAGGTCGGCGGCGAGTACGAGGTGGTGCACCACACGCAGCTGCTCAGCCAGCTGGTCGAGGAGGGCCGGCTCACGCCGGTCACGCCGGTGGACCGCAAGGTCACCTACCACGACCCGTGCTTCCTCGGCCGGCACAACAAGGTCTACACGCCGCCGCGGGAGATCCTCGACTCCGTCAAGGGCCTGTCCACCCAGGAGATGCACCGCTGCAAGGACCGCGGCTTCTGCTGCGGCGCCGGCGGCGCGCGCATGTGGATGGAGGAGAAGATCGGCAAGCGGATCAACGTGGAGCGCACGGAGGAGGCCCTCGGCCTCGACCCCGACGTCATCTCCACCGCGTGCCCGTTCTGCATCACGATGCTCTCGGACGCCCTGACGTCGAAGAAGCAGAACGGCGAGGCGGCCGAGCACGTCGAGGTCCTCGACGTCAGCCAGATCCTGCTCCGCTCGATGGCCCCGGTGGGGACGCCGGGCACCGAGCACGGCGCCGAGGTCGGCACCGCCGACGACGACGTCGCGGGCACCGGATCCGCCGCGACGGGACACGGCCAGGCGTAGCCGGAGGCCCCCGACTGGTTGCCGAGTGCACCCGGTTGCGGGCCGTCGCGACGCGGGGCGCACCATCGGGGAGTGACCCGCACGGCCGACGTCCCCAGCACCGCACCGGCCGCCGGCGACCGGCGGCGCGGCCTGCTGCTCGTGGCGGTCGCCATCGTGCTCACCGCCACCAACCTGCGGACGGCGGTCAGCTCGGTGGGCCCGGTGCTCGAGGAGCTCGAGTCCGGGCTCGGCGTCTCCAGTGCCGCGGCCGGCGTGGTGACGACGATGCCGGTCGTCTGCTTCGCCGCCATCGGGTTCGCCGGCCCGCCGCTGGCCGCCCGCTTCCGCGACGCACACGTGCTGGCCGGCGCGCTGCTCACCATGGCCGCCGGGCTGGTGCTGCGGGCGGTCGTCGACTCCTTCGCCGTCTTCCTCGCCGGCACGGCGCTGGCCATGGTCGGCGGGGCCCTGGGCAACGTGCTGCTGCCCGGCCTGGTCAAGCGCTGGTTCCCGGAGCGCACGGGACTGCTCGTGGGCGCCTACAGCGCCGCGATGGCCATCGGCGGCGCCGTCGCGGCGACGGCCACCGCCCCGATCGCGGCGGCCGTGGGCCCGGACGGCTGGCGCTGGGGCCTCGGGATCTGGGCGGCGCTGGCGCTGGCGGCGGCGCTGCCCTGGTTCCTGACGCCGCGGCAGCCCGGCGCCTCCCGCGGCGAGCACCGCGCGGTCCCGATGGCGCCGCTGCGCCGCAGCCCCACGGCGCTGGTCCTGGCGGCCTTCTTCGGCCTGCAGGCGACCCAGGCCTACGTCGTCATGGGCTGGTCGGCGCAGTACCTGCGCGACTCCGGCCTGAGCGCGGCGACGGCGGGGCTGCTGCTGGGCATCAACTCGATCGTCGTCATCCCGGTCAACGCCGTCGCCCCGGCGCTCACCGTCCGGCAGCGGCTGCAGCGCCCGCTCCTGCTGGGGTTCATGGCCTGCTACGTCGTCGGCTGGAGCGGGCTGTGGCTGGCCCCGCGGACGGTGCCGTGGCTGTGGATGTCGGTGCTCGCCGTGGGCATGGGCACCTTCAGCATGGTGCTGGCGCTGATCGGCCTGCGCGCCCGGACGCCGGAGACGACGGCGGCGCTGTCGACGGTCACCCAGGGCTGGGGGTACGTGCTGGCCGCCACCGGCCCGCTGCTGGTGGGTGTGCTCCGCGACGTCACCGGCGGCTACACCGGGATGTTCGTGCTGGTGGCGGTGACCACCGTGGGGCTGACCGCCACGGGCTGGCTGGCCACCCGCGAGCGCTACGTGGACGACGAGCTGCCCGGCTGGTCGCCCGCAGCGGTCACCCCTGCGGCCGCCGCGTCTCCGCGCGGGTGAAGTTGCGGAACGACCGCGACGGCGTCGGGCCGCGCTGGTCCTGGTAGCGGGAGCCGTACAGCGCCGAGCCGTACGGGTGCTCGGCGGCCGTGGTGAGCCGGAACAGGCACAGCTGGCCGATCTTCATCCCCGGCCACAGCGTGATCGGCAGGTTGGCCACGTTGGACAGCTCCAGCGTGATGTGCCCGGAGAAGCCGGGGTCGACAAAGCCCGCCGTCGAGTGCGTGAGCAGTCCGAGCCGCCCCAGCGAGGAGTTGTGCGTGGGGACGTAGGAGTCCCCCACGAGGAACATGCCACTCGGCGCCGAGACCTGGATGCAGCGGACCGGGACGGTGGGGACGGGACGGACGGCGCGCACACTGCGGTGCTGGTGGCCGCGGCCGTCGGTCTTCAGCCGGGCCAGCTTGCGGGCGAGCCGGAACACCGGGACCCGCGGCGTGAACTCCACCTGGAAGGCAGGGCCGCAGTCGATGCCGTTCAGCATCGCCCGCTTCTTGCGGCGGGTCGGCCGCAGACCGAGGCTGGCCGCGAGCTCGTGTACGGCCCAGGAGACGTCCTCGCGCACGTTGACGAACTCGCAGCGGCCCTGGTCGTCGACGTACCCGTCCGAGTCCATCAGGCCCTGCAGCAGCGCGAGCCGCTGGTGGACGTCCGCGGTCAGGTAGGCGGCCGGCACCCGCTTGTCACCCGGCAGGCCGAGGGCGCGGAGATGGCTGCTCAGCGAGCCGTTGCTGCCGAACCGCCCGCCCTCGCCGCGCCGGTGCGCGTGGCCGTCACCCCGGACGGTGCCGCCGAGTCGGTACGCCGACGGCGCGGTCGCCGGCCACACCCGGTAGCCGGCGGCCTCGAAGTGGGCGAGCACCTCCTCGTCACCACGGCCGACGGTGATCTCCCCCTTGGAGCTCGTGCCGTCACCGAGCCAGTAGCCGAGGACGTAGGGGTCGACGGGCAGGTCGGCCGTCGGGTACTGGGCCGGCCCCGCCAGTGCGATGTGGTGGTTGCGCTCGTCGCCGCACAGGAGGGTGCGGGCCACCTCGTCGGTGGTCCGTGCCGTGGCTCGCCGCGGCCGACCAGGGCGCCGCTCGTCCTTCGTCGTGGTCACCCACAGGTGCGCGGCGTCGGCGGTGAAGACGGAACCGTCGCTGAGCTCGACCTCACGGCACGGGCGCCCCAGCATCACCTCGGTCGCGGCGACGACGCGGCAGGGGAGGCCGTTCTCGTCGAAGACCTCGTCCCCCACGGCCAGCTCGCCCATCGTGGTCCAGCCGGTGGGCGTCGGCACCGACGTCTCGAGCGCCAGCGCCTTCCCCTCCAGGCGGGCCGCGAGGTCGTCGGGGATCCGGACCACCTCGAGCGTCGAGCCCAGCACGAACTCGCCGGGGTGCAGCACGAACGGCTCGTCGCCCTCGGTCTCGACCGCGGTGGTCAGGTCGTCCTGCTGCTGGGCGGGGTCGATGTGGGTGTACCGGGCGTTGTTGAACACCCGGAAGTAGCGGTCGAGGCGGACGTCGATGCTCGAGGGCTGCACCAGCCCCGCGTCGTGCGGCTCGATGCCGAGACGCCCCTCGGCGATCGCGGCGCGGATGTCGCGGTCGGACAGCAGCATGGCGCGGAGTCTAGGGAGCGCGCTCTCCCCCTCCCGGGTCACTCCCGCCGCCGGCCCCCTCCGGCCGGGCCGCCCACGTGCCGTTCCCCTCCTGCTGGCCCGTCGGAGGCCGGCGGTGCCCGGGCATCCCGGGCCGGGAGGAGGGGCACGTGTCCACCCTGAGAAGGCGCACCCAGGCCGGGGTGCTGGTGACGGCCGTGGTGGCCGGTTACGCCGGCGCCGCGGCCTACACCGCACTGGCCGCCCCGGCGGTGGCCGAGGCGGAGGGCTTCGGTCCCGGGGACGGCCTGACGCGCTACGTCGTCACGGCGACGTCCGGGAACGCCGCGGGCCTGCTGGACCCGCTGGGCGCCCTGGATGGCGTCGCCAGCGCCCAGCGGCTCAGCGACGGCCGCGCGCTGGTCGCCACCGACCGGCTCGACCGGGGCGACCTGGCCGCGCTCGACGGCGTCGCGTCGGTCGAGGTCTCCCCCACCGTGGAGGTCTTCGGCTCCGTGAGCGACCCCTGGGTCCCCGCGTACGGCTGGAACCTGGTCAACACCGGCAGCAACGCTCCCGGGCAGACGGCGGTGGCCGACGCCGACACCGACGCCCCGGACGGCTGGGACGCCGGCACCGGCTCCGGCGTCGTGGTCGCGGTGGTCGACACCGGCTACGACACCGACCACGAGGACCTCGCCGGGGCCCTGTGGACGAACCCGGCCGAGCCCTGCGGCACCCTGGACACCGACGGCAACGGCAAGGCCGGCGACTGCCACGGCTGGAACTTCACGACCGACTCGCCGGCCGTCGACAACGGTGCCGGCGGCACGCACGGCGCGAGCGTGGCCGGCGCGGTCGGCGCCCGCGCGGACAACGGACGGGGCACCGCCGGCGTCGCGCCGGGCGTGACGATCATGCCGCTGGTCGCCGGCAGCGGGAGCGGCGTCGACGTCGTCCTCGGCGCCGAGGCCATCCGCTACGCCGCCGACCACGGGGCGGACGTCGTCAACGCCTCCTGGGGCGGTCCCATGTCGGGCTGGGCGCTGGAGACGCTGCGCTCCGCGGTGGCCTACGCGGGATCCAAGGGCGTCCTCGTGATCGCCGCGGCGGGCAACGACGCCACCGACCGCGACCGGAGCCCGGTCTACCCGGCCAGCCTCACCGAGGGCAACGTCGTCACCGTGGGCGCGAGCACCGCCGGCGACACGGTGAGCTCCTTCTCCGCGTACGGCGCCACCTCGGTCGACCTCTTCGCGCCCGGCAGCCGGGTCTTCACAACCTGGAACGACGGCGGGTACCGGCTGGTCGACGGGACGTCCATCGCGGCACCGCAGGTCGCCGGCGCGGCGGCCCTCTACCGGGCCGCGCTCCCCCACGCGACCGTCGAGCAGGTGCGCCTGGCGCTGCTCGGGGACGTCGACCCGGTGGCCGCGTTCCGCGGCCGGTCGGTCACCGGCGGCCGCCTGTCGGTCGCCGGCCTGACCGAGGCGGGCCTCGGCGCGGTCGACTACTCCTTCAGCGGCACGTCCGCGCCGGCCGGCGTGATCGCCCCGCGCATCGCGGTGAGCGGCACGGCCGCGCCGGGCACCTTCGGCGTCACCCTCGGGCTCGGGATGCAGTACGAGGGCAGCGTCTGGGCCGTCGCCGGCCACGAGATCGGCCTCGACGGCGCCACGGTCGTCACCGACGACGAGGGCCAGGCCACCTTCACCCTGGGCGCGCGCACCACGCTGGACGGGCTGTCGCTCGCGCCGACGACGGCCCTCGGCGACGGCCGCTACGTGCTGACCGTCCAGCTCACGCGCGACGGCGCACCGGTCGGTTCCACGCGGGCGGCTCCGCTGCTCGTCGGCGCCGCCGCCGCGGCTCCCGACGCCGGCGGCGGCTCCAGCGGCGGGGGTCCGACGGGCGACGGCTCCACCGGCGACGGCTCCACCGGCGACGGCTCCACGGGTGGCGGCTCCGGGGACACCGGCAGCCCGGGTACGGACGTGCCCGACACCGGCGACTCCGGCACCGGCGAGTCCGGCACCGGCGAGTCCGGCACCGGTGCCGGCGGATCGGGCGACGGCGGCTCGAGCGACGGCGGCTCGGGTGCTGGCGACGGCGGCTCGGGTGCCGGCGACGGCGGCTCGGGCGACGGCGGCTCGGGTGCCGGCGACGGCGGCGCCGGGACGCCCGACACGGACAACGGCTCGGGCACCGGGACCCCCGGTGGCTCCGGCGGCTGGGGCAGCACGCCGGTCCCCAGCGGCCCGGGCACGACCCCGGTGCCGGACGAGGGTGGCCGGCTGACCTTCCCCGCCCGCGGGCAGTTCCAGATCACGTCGATCAGCCCGGTGCGGGTGAGCGTCGACGGCGGCACCGAGGTCCGGATCACCGGCCTGGCCCTGCCGCTCGGCGCGCGGGTCCTCGTCGGGACGACGGGCGCGGCCCAGGTGGTCAGCAGCACGGCCACCGACCTGGTGTTCCGCACCCCGGCCCGGGTGGCCGGCCGGTACGACGTGACCGTCTTCGCCCCTGACGGCCGCCTCCAGGTGCTGGGCACCGTCCTGGAGTACGTCGGGTCGGGCTCCGGGGGGAGCACCACTCCCCCCGGCGACGGCAGCACCGGGGGGACCGACCCCGCCACCGGCGACGGCGGCGGCACCCCGGGCACCGGTGACGGCACCCCGCCGGGTGGCGGCAGCGGGACCGGGCCGGAGGACGCCGACGACAGCGGGGCGGCCCCGTCGACGCCGGCCGAGCTCACCGGCCCCGGCGGCCTGCGCCTGGTGCGCTCGGCCCGCCTGGCCGCCGTCCCCGCGTCGCTGTGGGCGCTGGACTGCTCGGTCTCGTGCCGGGGCCTCGTCCTGGACGCCTGAGCCGCCGCCGGGACGCGCCGGGCCGAGGGTCCCCCGGCCCGGCGCGACCGGACGGCGCACGTCCTGGTCCTCGGGTCGTGTCCGGGGGATCGGCTGCCGATACCCACGGTGACACCCGGTCCCGAGCCAGGAGGACACGTGCTGGAGACCATCCCGCGGACGGCGGCACGACGCGGCCCACGGACGCCCGTCCGGCCCACCGGCGAGGAGCGCAGCTTCTCGGCCGAGGAGCTGATCGTCTCCAAGACCGACCCGCGCGGGGTGATCACCTACGCCAACGACGTCTTCCTGCGCGTGGGCGCCTACGGCCTCGACGAGGTCATCGGGCAGCCGCACAACCTGATCCGTCACCCCGACATGCCGCGCGCGGTGTTCAAGCTGCTGTGGGACACCCTGGCCGCCCGCCAGGAGCTGTTCGCCTACATCAACAACCTCGCCGCCGACGGCGCGAACTACTGGGTGCTCGCGCACGTGACGCCGTCCTACGGCGCCGACGGATCGGTCGTGGGCTACCACTCCAACCGGCGCCGACCCTCGCGGCGGGCCCTGGACCGCGTCCGCCCGCTGTACGAGCAGCTGCTGGCCGAGGAGCGGTGCCACCCGAACGCGCGCGCCGCCGTCGCCGCCTCCTCGGAGCTGCTCGGCCGGCTGGTCTCCGCGCACGCCGCGTCCTACGAGGACTTCGTGTGGACGGTCATCACCGAGGAGGAGAACTGACGTGGGGCGCACCCAGAACCGCTCGGCGGCCGCGGAGCTCGAGGTCTACCGCGCCTTCGTCCGCCGCCTCACCGAGACCTGCGAGGCGGCCGCCCGCGGCGACCTCGAGGCCCGCGCCGTGCCCGTCGCCGGCTCCGACGCCGTCCCGGAGCTGACCGCCCTGCGCCACGGGGTGAACCGCGCCCTCGACGTCAGCGACGCCTTCGTGCGCGAGTCGCGGGCCGCGCTGGCCTCGGCCGCCGAGGGCCGCTACCACCGCAGGGTCCTGCTCACCGGCCTGCACGGCGCCCACCGGCACGCGGCCACGGACATCAACGCCGCCCGCGACGCCATGCGCGACACCGCCGGCCGGGTGACCCAGGCGCAGACCTCCCGGCTGCGGCTGGCCGACGACTTCGAGTCCGTCGTCCTCGCCATGAGCGAGCAGGTGGCGACGGCGGCGACCGAGATGAGCGCCTCGGCGGCCGGGCTGACGACGGCGGCCGAGGCGGCCACGTCGGAGGTCGGCAACGCCTCGGCCACCCTGGCCTCGCTCACCCGCACCTCGACCGAGATCCGCCAGGTCATCGCGCTCATCGAGTCGGTGGCCGCGCAGACCCGGCTGCTGGCGCTCAACGCGACCATCGAGGCCGCCCGCGCCGGCGAGGCGGGCAAGGGCTTCGCCGTCGTCGCCACCGAGGTCAAGGACCTCGCCGACCAGACCGCCCAGGCCACCGAGCGGGTGACCGCGCAGGTCGAGGCGATCCGCGCGGCCTGCGACGACGTCACGGCGGTCATCGGCTCCGTCGGCGCCACCGTCACCGACATGAACGGGCTGGTCGACGGCATCGCGGCAGCCGTCGACGGCTCGGCGTCGCTGGGCGCGACGGCCACCGACGTCACCGGCCTGTCGCAGATGGCCGAGCAACTGCGGTCGGAGGCGACCGGCTTCCTCGCGGAGATGCGCCGGTGAGGACCCGCGGCGGGACCCCGCAGGGGAGGCGGCGGTCCGGGCGCGCCGGGCGGGCTGCCACGGCGCGCATGTACGGTGGCCGACGGTGAGGTGGCCGTCCGGTCACCGGGGTCCTCACGCCGGGCGGGAGTCGCTGCGGCGTGCTCGCTGGGAGGGTCGTCCTGGAGGTGCACGTGGCTCCGGACGCAGCCAACCCGGGTCCGGACTCCGGCGACGTCTTCGCCGGCGGCAGTGCGAACGGCCGGCTGATGGCCGCCTTCGACTGGTCGACGACGCCGGTCGGGCCGGTGGAGACCTGGCCGGCCAGCCTGCGCTACGCCGTCCGCACCGTCCTGGCCTCGCGCTTCCCCATGATCCTCACCTGGGGCCCGCAGTACACGCAGTTCTACAACGACGCCTACGCCACCCTCATCGGCGCCAAGCACCCCGGCGCGATCGGCGACGACCTGCGCGTCACGCTCGCCGAGGGGTGGGCGGCCCTCCAGGAGCCCGTGGAGCGGGCCATGGCGGTCCGCGAGGCGTCGTGGATCCCGCAGCTGCTCCTCCTGCTCGAGCGCGCCGGCTACCGCGAGGAGACCTACTTCACCGTCTCCCACGCTCCTGCGTTCGGCGACGGCGGTGAGGTCGCCGGCATGCACGCGGTGTGCACCGAGGTCACCCGCCAGGTGGTCGCCGAGCGGCGGCAGCGGCTGCTGCACGAGGTGTCCACCGCCGCGGGCCGGCGCGAGGACGAGCACGACCTGGCCGGGCAGGTCTGCCGGGCGCTGGCCACCGATCCCCTCGACGTCCCGCTCGCCGCCGTCTACCTCACCGAGGGCGACGGCGCCCCGCTGCGGCGGGCGGCGATCGTGGGTGTCCCCGCCGACCGGCTGCCCGGGTCCGCCGGCACCGCCGACGAGCTGCGCGGCGTCGCCGTGGCCGGTCTGGGCGTCACCGGCGGGCCCTTCGGCGACGCGGTCACCGAGGCGGTGGTGCTGCCGCTGTCGGGTGGGGCCGGCCGCGAGCCGGTGGGGGCGCTGCTGGTCGGCGTCAGCCCCAACCGGGCGCTCGACGAGGAGTACCGGACCTTCCACGAGCTGCTGGCCGGGCAGGTGGCCGGCGCCGTCGTCGACGCGCGGGCCTACGCCGCCGAGCGCGCCCGCGCGGAGGCGCTGGCCGAGCTGGACCGGGCCAAGACCACGTTCTTCGCCAACGTCAGCCACGAGCTGCGGACGCCGCTGACGCTGCTGCTCGGCCCGATCACCGACGCGCTGGCCGAGTCCGGCGGTGAGCTGCCCCCGGCGGTCCGCGACCAGCTCACCCTCGCCCTGCGCAACGGCCAGCGGCTGCAGCGCCTGGTCAACGACCTGCTGGAGTTCGTCAGCATCGAGTCCGGGCGGACGGCGGCCGTGCGGGTGGCGACCGACCTGCCCGTCTACACCGCCGAGCTGGCCGGCGTGCTGCGCGCCGCGGCCGAGCGGGCCGGGCTGACGCTCACCGTCGACTGCCCGCCGCTGCCCCGCCCCGCCGCCGTCGACGTGCGGATGTGGGAGAAGATCGTCCTCAACCTGGTCGCCAACGCGGTCAAGTACACCTTCGTCGGCCGGATCGACGTCCGGCTCGGCGCCGAGGACGACCGGGTGGTGCTGCGGGTCTCCGACACCGGCGTGGGCATCCCCGCCGCCGAGCTCCCGGCGCTGTTCGAGCGCTTCCACCGGGTCGCCGACTCGCCGGCCCGCAGCCGCGAGGGCACCGGGCTGGGCCTGGCGCTGGTCCGCGAGCTGGTCGGTCTGCACGGCGGCACGGTCGAGGTCGGCAGCGAGCCCGGGGTGGGCAGCACCTTCACCGTCCGGATCCCGTTCGGGACGCCGGACGCCGCCGCACCGCCGCCCGCGTCCCCGGCCGCCGTCCGTGGGGCGGCGCTGACCCCGTGGGACGACGACCTGGGCTGGGCGCCCCGTCCGGCGGACGCGGCCGACCCGCTGGGCACGGTGCTCGTCGTCGACGACAACGCCGACATGCGCGCCTACCTCACCCGGCTGCTGTCCCCGTCGTGGACGGTGCGGACGGCGGCCGACGGCCAGGAGGCGCTGCACGACGTGGTCCGGGTGCGGCCCGACGTCGTGCTGACCGACGTGATGATGCCCGGCGTCGACGGCTTCGGGCTGCTGCGGGCGCTGCGCGCCGAGCCCCGGACCCGCGCCGTCCCGGTGGTCATGCTGACCGCGCGGGCCGGGCAGGAGGCCGCCGTCGAGGGCTTCGCGGCCGGCGTGGACGACTACCTGGCCAAGCCCTTCGAGTCCGCCGAACTGCTCGGGCGGCTGCGCTCGGTGCTGGAGCGCTCCCGTGGCCGGCGCGCGGCCGGCCCGCCGGCGCCGGTGAGCGCTCCGGTGGTCGCCCCGGCGCCGCTGCCGCCGCGCCCGCGCGTCGAGGACGCCGCTCCGGTGTACGCGGTGCCGCCGGTCCCCGCCCCCTCCGCGCCGACCGCTGCGGCGTGGCGGTTCCCGTCGCGCGCCGCCTCCATCCCGCCGCTGCGCCGTCGGCTGCGTGCGCTGCTCACGGAGGCCGGCCTGGCGGAGGACCGCGTCTACGACCTCCTGCTGGCCACCTGCGAGGCGGCCACCAACGCCGTCGAGCACGCCCAGGACCCGACCGAGCCCGTCGTCGACGTCCGGGTGACCGTCGAGGACGGCGCCGTGGAGATCGAGGTCCGCGACCACGGGCAGTGGCGGGAGCGGACGTCGAGCATGGACCGCGGTCGCGGCTCGATGCTGATGAGCGCCTTCGCCGACATCACCGCCACGCCGAGCCCGATCGGCACCACCGTGGTCATCCGCAGCCCCCGGCCGGGGGACGACGGCACCTGAGGGCGGCGACGGCGCCTGCGGTCACGCGCGCTCGGCGACGACGTCGACGCCCGGCCCGGAGAGGTCGGCCAGCGCACCGGTGCGCCCCGCCGCCAGCAGCAGGAGCGAGACCACCGGCCCCCGCACCTCCGGACCGTCGCCGAGGCGGAGGTCGGTGTCGGTGGCGGCCAGCGTGACACCGGCGACGCGAGCCCTGCCGCCGCCGACGGCGTCACTGCTGCGGGCCTGGAAGCGCAGCGCCCGTGCGACGGCGGCCCTCGGGGGGTCGTGGGCGATGCCCAGGGGACGCCGGACGTCCTCGCCGTGGACGAAGACCTCGACCAGGCGGGTGTCCCGGGGTGCCGGTGCCGACGTCGTGCGGCACACCGCGGCGCGGAACGCCGCCAGCGTCACGGCCGGGTCGGCAGCGCGCTCGGCCCGGACCCCGCGGGCGGTGTACGCGTCGAAGTCGAAGCGGGCGGCCGCGAACCGGGTGAGGAACCGGACCGGCGTCGTCCTGGCGTCGTCGACCAGGTGCGCGAGCACGTCGTGGACGTCCCAGCCGGCGCACAGGGACGGCGTCGCCCACCGATCCGGGGCGAGGCCCTCGAGGTCGTCCGCGAGCGCCCACCGCTCGGCGTGGACGACGGGCCAGACCTCGTTGCGTGCTGCAGTCCTCGGCACGATCCGGTGCTCCTGTCCGGTGGGTGGACGGCAGGCCGGGTCCGGCCGCCACCAGGAGGGACGGGTGACGGCACCCGGACTCATCGGTCCACCCCTCCGGGCAGCGGGCAGGGGCCGGCCGGCGTCCGGTCCGCGGCGGACCTTGCTACGCTGGCGACCGGCCCCAGGGCCACCCGCGGGTGTAGTTCAATGGCAGAACATCAGCTTCCCAAGCTGACAGTGCGAGTTCGATTCTCGTCACCCGCTCCCTCGTCGGTCACCCGTTCGTCGGTGAACCGGTACGCCACGTCGTCGATCCCGTCGGTCATGAACGCGTACACGAAGCGCAGTGGCTCCTCCCCCGGTGTTGCGGATGCCGTGCTCGGCGTCGCTCAGGACGAACACGGTCGAGCCCGCGGCCACCGGGTTGCTCGACGCCGTCCAGGACGACGACCCCCCGGCCCTCGACCGCCTGGCGGACCTCCGCCTGGGTGTGCCGGTGGCGGCCCAGCCACCCGCCGGGTCGCATCCCGGTGAGCCCGGTGCAGCGGATGGCAACACGCGCGACCACCGCTCACTGGCGATAGCATCGCCGGATGTCGATGATGGGGGTGACTGGCAACTCCGTCCCGGTGGACGAGGCCGTTGCACTGGGCGCCGCGGCGGCCCTGTTCCACAGTCTCGGTGACGCCAGCCGCCTGGCCATCCTGCGACACCTCGCGCTCGGCGATCACCGGGTGCGCGACCTGACCGAGCACCTGGGCCTGGCCCAGTCGACCGTCTCGAAGCACTGTCTCTGCCTGGCCGGGTGCGGGTTGATCCGGTCGCGGACAGAGGGCCGGGCGACGGTCTACTCGCTGGCCGGACCAGAGGTGCTGGAGGTGCTCGCCGCCGCGGAGCGGCTGCTGGCAGCCACCGGCGGCGCCGTCGGGCTGTGCCCGGTTCCCGCCGGGGAGGTGTCGTGACCACCGTCGCGCTGGTCCTCTACGTCGTCGCCCTGGTGGTGCTCTTCGGCGTGCGCTCGTGGGTGCACCGGGTCCGGACCGGGTCCGCCGGTTTCCACGGCATCTCCGGCACCCCGGCGCAGGCCGGCTGGTGGGGCGGGGTGCTCTTCGTCGTCGCGATCGTCCTCGGCCTGGCCGGCCCGCTGCTCGCGGTGGCCGGCACCGTCCCGGCGCGGGTGCCGGCCGCCGTCCAGGTGCTCGGCCTGCTGGTCGCGCTCTCCGGGTTCGCCGCGACACTGGCCGCGCAGACCGGGATGGGCGCCTCGTGGCGGATCGGCGTGGACCCGGCGGAACGCACCGAGCTGGTCACCGACGGCGTCTTCGCGCACGTGCGCAATCCCGTCTTCACCGCGATGCTCCTCGCCCAGGCAGGCGTGGTGCTGATGGTGCCGACGCCGGTCAGCGTGCTCGGCCTGGTCGTGCTGGTGGTAGCCGTGCAGCTGCAGGTCCGCGCCGTCGAGGAACCCCACCTGGAGGCCGTGCACGGGGTGGCGTACACGGCCTATGCCGCGCGCACCGGCCGGTTCGTGCCCGGCGTCGGCCGCCTGCCCGCTCCCACCGGCGCGGGAGGGCGCCCCGACTGAGCAGCCTGGCATCCGGGTCCGCCGACATGCGGGCATCCCCGGCCCGCCGGTGCGAAAGGCGTGGTCAGGGGCCTGTTCGGTGGCCGGAACTGTCGTACCCGGGTCGTAGGTTCGGGTCGTGCAGCAGGTCGCCGGCTACGAGTCGCCGGTGGAGCATGCGCTCGTCGGGTGGTTGGTCGACCGGCCTGCGCCGTTCCGCCGGCTGCCGGTGTCGGTGCTGTCGCGGGAGCAGAAGGCCGCGCAGTTGCAGCGGGTGCAGGCGCTGAAGGCGATGACCGCCGCCTACGAGGCGGAGCTGGTGCTCGGCCTGGCCGACGGCAGCCCCGACGACGCCGACCCGGCACCGGGCACCCCGGAGCTCGCTCCCGGTCGTGGAAGCCGGATCCCGAGCTGCCGGGCGTGTCGGAGTTCTTCACTGCCGAGCTGGCGGTGATCCTCAACTGCGGGCGCCTGGCCTCGAGCCGACTGGCCCAGCGGGCGTGGACCTACCGCACCCACCTGCCCGCCACGTGGGCGGCGATGGCCGCCGGGGAGCTGGACGAGTACCGGACCAGGACGCTGGTCGAGGTGCTGGAGCACACCGGCCCGGCCGTGGCCCGGGCG